>CACIAQ010000011.1 GCA_902584635.1 uncultured Alphaproteobacteria bacterium | reverse complement strand
TAAGAGAGTTCGACAATTATCAGTCATTATTCCATCCACTCCCATTCCAATAAAATTCTCCATATCTTTCCTCTCATTAATTGTCCAAACATGTACCTTTATTCCATTTTTTTTGCAGTAGTCTAATAATTTTTTAGATACAAGTTTATAGCCCAGATAGCTCTTTGGAATTTGAAGATAACTAGCATTGCATTTAGCCTCTTTATTTAATTTGATGCCCAAAATCAGCCATAACACTTCCCTTTGACTAAACGAGAAAGGGATGTCTCTTTTTAAAAACTTTCTCATATAATTTATAGTTTTATGACTGAAGGAACCCAAACAAAGGTCATGAAATGATTTATTACTGTTTAAAAGATTTACCAGTGCTTTAGCAGCATTTATATTTTTAGCATCGAGGTTAAAGGTTACATCATGAAATTTTCGCAGTAATAAATCAATCCTGGGAATTCTATATTTCCCATTTATTAATATTTGATCTAAATCTTCCGAGTTAAGCTGATCAATATTAATATTAATTCCGACAACTCTTTTTAAATTATAATCATGCATGGCGTATAGCACTCCATCTTTGGAAATTTGCACATCCGTTTCGAGCCATCTGTATCCCAGTGCATAGGCATCAGAAAAAGCCTCAAGGGTATTTTCGAAAGCTACCTCAGTGCCTCCTCTATGAGCTATTGGTGTAAAAATATGCTTGCACATTTATGTTTTTTTTATTTTTATCATGTTCATATTTGATATTAATACAAAATTGAGTAGATGTTAAAGATGACAGACCCTTCAGAGATTAGATATGCTAAAATACAAGAAAGACTTGAACCATGCGTCACTGAACTAAATAGAAAAAACAAAACTGTGAAAGTCGATTGGTATATACCAATTGAATTCTGTCATACTAAAGGAACAATAGCGCATGGAGGAACTGTGTCCTTTATCTTAGACGCTTCAATGTTTTTTGTGGTCGATCTAATCCATAAAGGCTATACCACTGGGCTTACCTTGGGACTAAATATACAATATTTGAACCCGTGCCGACCTGGCAAGGTAACAACAGAAGCCTCTATCCTTCGCGAGGGAAAGAATTTTGCGTTCACTCAATGTCAATTAATCCAAAACAACATCACCGTATCATCAGGAACGCAGCAAATGTCACTTTACCATAATGAAATAGCTCAAGATAGCTCCTGGTTCACACCAAAACCATACAAAGTGATTAATTAAATACTGGTAGCTATATTTCTTGGCGTATTCCACCAAGGATCATCATTGTAGGCTCTAAGATCAACTTCATGTGTCCAAGCTGATCTATGTTGGTCAGAAAGATGATAATATGTCTCAGCTATTTTATCAGGCAACAATAAACCGTCTTTTTCCAAACCCTTTTCCTTTCTCAATGCTTGATAGGCTTCTTCACCCAGCATTTTACCTAGCGTATCAGGTGCATCGACGGCTCCATCAATTATAATATGGGTTGTATGTATTCCTTTACTGGAAAACTCAGCGTTTAGAGTCTGGCAAAGCATACGCCGTCCTCCCATAGAAGCAGCATGAGAATGTTGTCCCTTATTGCCCCTTACTGCTGCAGTAGATGAAGTTACCAAAAGAGTGCCCCCTCCCCTTTTTTCCATATATGGGAAAAGCTTCTTTGCCGTACGAAATAGAGCCAAAGTAGCCATTCTCCAACCTCGCTCAAACACTTTATCAGAAGTTTCAAATAACGATCTATTACCTATCTGAGATCCTAGATTAAAAACCGCTACGCTAATCGGGCCGATACTCTCTTCGACTTTTTCAATAAGTTTTTCTATGGAATCCTCTTCAATTGCATTGATTAAAAATCCTGTTGCATTACCGCCTTCATTCTCAATGCTTTTTACAGCATTATCTAAGCCCTCTTGATCTGTCCTCCTTGAAATCACAGCATGGTAACCAGAAATTGCAAATTTTTTCGCTACATTCACACCAATTCCTGCTCCCGCACCAATCACTAAACATACTTTTTTTTCTTGCATTTTTTTCACCAAAACGTCAAATAGGACTATTAAGATTATATATTAACATTCTCTCTGACATCATCAATAATTAAAATAAAATCAAACGTGCTGTGTCTTATTCGAATGGGTCTGATTTAGAAATGATAAAAAAAATAAATGTAGTTGTTGGTTCATTTCTTACACAGTTCATAATCGTTGGAATGTTATTCACGTATGGCGTGCTTATGACTGAACTGGAAAAAGAGTTTGGTTGGTCAAGAACGATTCTATCATCAATTGGAGCTGCTGGTTGGCTGGCGTGGGGCGTTCTTGCGATACCTGGAGGATATTTAAATGACCGACTTGGACCAAGAATTATATTGGGGGTAAATGGCTTCATTTTTGGGATAGGTTTTATCCTTTTTTCAAAATCCAGTGAGATCTGGCATTTATTTTTGATATTTATTTTCTTTATTGGGACTGGGCTTAGCACGCATGATATATCCACATTATCAACAATTGCAAAATGGTTTGAGTCCAAAAGAGGGCTAATGACTTCTATTGCAAAAATAGGCACTGCTATGGGACAAATGGTTATGCCTCCTCTCATAGCATTTTTAATAATTAGCTTTGGGTGGCGCTTGGCTATATTTTATCTTGGGATTGCGACAAGTATCGGATTAGTGTTTGCTGCATCACTTATGTCAGCTCCAAATAGTTCTAGCGGAAAATTAGGCAGTGAAAAAACTAATCTCCAGGTTTTGGACAAAAAAGTTTTTGCACTTTTAGCTTTCTGTCAGTTTTGTATTTTCTTCGCAATGTTCACGACTATGACTCACATTGCAGCACATGGTTTAAATGTAGGCTTATCTCTTAGAGACAGTGCTCTGCTTCTATCAATAATAGGTTTTTCGAGTATTTTTGGGAGACTTTCTATTGGCGTTTTAGCAGACAGGCTCGGAGGCAAAAAAACATATATGGTTTGTCTATTTCCCATGACTATCGCGCTGGTCACTATACCGTTCACAGAAAATATTCTTTTTATTTATATTCTCCTTTGTCTATATGGGTTCTCACACGGTGGACACTTTACAATAGCCCCTTTTATAATCGCTGAAAATTTTGGTCTAAAAAATCTTGGCGCTATCTTTGGGAAAATAACATTTTTTGGTGCAATAGGCTCGGTAACAGGACCGATTGTAGCGGGGGCTATATTTGATGTAACCCAGAGTTATTATTATGCATTTTTATTAGTCGGAGGGCTGGCTCTTATATCAATATTTTCACTAACTTACTTACCAAATAACGACGAAAATTAAGTTGGACATTAGGTTAATTATTATTTAATTCCAGAAAATTATTCTTGATCATTTGATCCATAAAACTGTCTGAAGCTCCTTGTTTACTCTTGTAAAAATTTTTAATATCATTTATCTGACTTTTATCAAAGTTGTTACATTTCCTATCGTGATAAGCTGAAGCCAGAGCAGATTCTAGCTCTTTTTGTCCACTAATTTTTTTTAAAATACCAACATCTAGTGCTTCCAATGCTGGATATTCGATGCCCCAAATACTTGGCCCTACTATAACAGGCTTTTGTAAAGCAAAAGGCTCAATTATGTTATGAGATCCTTCATTGTTTAAAGAATCACCCATAAAAACTAGATCAGACATTGCCATATAAAAATTCAATTCTCCGAGGCTATCACCCCACAACAGGCTAAAATTATTTAAGTCTTTAAATTTTTTTTCATTATAAATTTTAAAACCTGTTTTAATTTCTAAAATTTCGCTGCGTGGTTTTACTTTTATTGAACTGTCTTCAAACAAAATCTTATATTTTTTGAAATCATTAGGATGTCTGGGAACGAGTATAAAAAAAATATCCTTATGTTTTTTATATAGACCACTTATTATTTTACTGATTATTTCAAATTCCTGCTTCCCAATACTTGCAAAACAAATCGTAAAATATTTCTTAAGAGCTATTTTTTTTAGTTTCAAGGCTGCATTAATTTGGTCTAGTGGAACCCCTTGTTCAAATCTAGCATCGCCCATAATTAAAACTTCTTTAGCCCCAAAGTACTCAAATCGTTTCTTATGCCTTTCAGATTTAGATAAAACTAAATCGAATTTTTCAATCAAACTAGCTTTCAGAAAAGGGAATTTTTTATCTCTAAGGAAACCTTTTTCAGGATATTGAGCCTGGGCAAATATTAGAGGAACTTGTTCCTTGTAAGTAGTCGTGATCATTACTGGCCATAAATCACATTCAAGGATTATACAGCACTTTGGCTTGAAATTTTTAAGGAATCTTTTAAACAGTAAGCTTATTTCGAGTGGAGCGTAAACGATTACCACCTTATTTTCATTTATTTCTTTTTGATATTCTTGCTGTGCGGCACGTTTGCCAGATAAAGTCAGTGTGGTTATTAGTAATTTTTCTCCATTGAGAAGAAGTTTATTAAAAATTGGGCGTGCAGCTCTAAATTCTCCTAGAGATACCGCGTGGCACCAACAAGCTCCTTTAAAGTCTTTTTTATAAACACTTAATCTTTCTATAAGATTTGAAGAATATCCTGGTTCTTTTATCGACCGATAAAAGAAATACAATAATGCAATTGGCAAAAATAAATACCAAAGAGCCTTATAAAGATTGAAAACTATTAAGGTAAGTATTTTTTTTAAACTAAATTTCAATCGACACTCCAAAAAAATTAACTTATTAAAGCATTGCTTGCTTGTTAATTGAGAAATATCATCTTACTCATTCATATTTTTAAAAGATAGGCTTAAAAATTTTGAAAATAAAAAATAGGACTATCAGCTCTAAAGAAGCCCCTCTAATCATTGCAGAACTGGGTATCAATCACGGTGGTGATTTGCTGGTTGCAGAGCAAATGGTTAAAACAGCTGCCGATAGAGGCTGTGAAGTAATTAAACACCAAACACACTTTCTTGATGATGAAATGACCACTGACGCAAAACAAATCATGCCCCCTAACGCGGATGTCTCAATATGGGATGTAATGGAAAAATGTTCCTTAACAAAAGATGAAGAAATCAAATTAAAGAGATTAGTAGAGGACTTGGGAATGATTTATATTTCCACTCCCTTTTCAAGATCTGCAGCAGATTTTTTAAGTGATATAAATGTACCCGCTTTTAAGATTGGTTCTGGGGAATGTGATAATCTTCTCTTAATTGAGCATATAGCAGATTTTGGGAAGCCAATTATTCTTTCTACAGGCATGCAAAACTTATTGTCGGTGGAAAAGCCCGTAAAAATCTTTGAGAAAAAAAATATTGAATATGCACTTTTAGAATGTACAAACATTTATCCTTGCCCACCAAAAGATATAGCACTTGGTAGCTTGGCACAGCTATCTAATAAGTTTCCTAATGCCGAGATAGGTTTTTCAGACCATTCAATTGGACCAACAATGGCTTTAGCAGCTGTTGCACTAGGTGCAACAATTGTAGAAAAGCACTTCACCGATACCAAAAACCGACCAGGGCCCGACATTTCCTGTTCAATGGACCCAGATGAGCTCGAGCACCTTATAACAAAAAGCAAGGAAATAGCTTTTTCGAGGGATAGAAAGAAGTTTATAGCCAACGTTGAAAAAGATGTTTACAAATTTGCACGATCTTCCCTTGTTAGCGATAAAAATCTAAAAAAAGGCGATACTATTGATAGACAAAATATCTGGGCAAGAAGACCGGGAAACGGAGAAATACCTGCTTTCGAATTTGAAAAAGTTTTAGGGAAAATTGTTAAACGAGACATTGCTAAAAATACTCAGTTAAAGTGGTCAGATTTGGAATAAAGAGATTGATGTGAAAAAACTGCTATTCATAACAGGCACAAGAGCTGACTTCGGTAAACTTGCCCCTTTAGCATCTAGCGCAAAATCAGCAGGATTTGGCATTTATTTTTTTGTCACTGGCATGCATCTTCTAGAGAAGTATGGACTTACCAGTATAGAAGTTTCAAGGATGGAAAACATCAAAAGATTTGAATTTGTCAACCAGATGGAAGGAGATCCACCGGACAAGATCCTTTCTAGAACTATTACTGGAATTTCTGAATATGTAAGCCGCTTAAAACCTGATCTTGTTTTGATCCATGGCGATAGAATTGAAGCAGTTGCTGCTTCCCTTGTTTGTGCAACAAAGAACATAAGAAGTGCACACATCGAAGGAGGAGAAGTATCAGGAACTATCGATGAAGTTTATCGTCACTGTAATACAAAGTTATGTACCGTCCACTTTGTAAGTTCAAAATCAGCAAAAAAACGCGTTATAAAACTTGGAGAGCATCCCCATAGAGTTTTTGTGCTAGGGTCTCCAGAACTTGATGCACATAAAGCAAGAAATTCAATTCCGCTCAACGAAGTCTTGAATTACTACGATATTGAGTGGGATGACTATGGGATTTTTATTTTTCATTCGGTTACCTCAGAATTGGAAAGTTTAAAGAAAGAGATCCAATTTTGTTGTGATGCCTTAAAAAAAACAAAAAAGAACTTCGTAGTTATTGCTCCAAATAACGATCCAGGATGTGAAATAATTTTTAAGACAATTGAAAAATTACCCAAATCTCATTTCAAACAGATACCTTCTATGAGATTTGCATATTTTTCGACATTACTAAAACATTCTAAAGTTATCATAGGTAATAGTTCAGCGGGTGTTAGAGAAGCACCTTTCCTTGGGGTTTCTTCGATCAACATCGGCTCTCGCCAATTTAAAAGAGGTGGAGCAAAAAGTATAAAAGACTTTGATGTCTTTAAAAACGGACTACTTGACAACCTAGTTGAAAAACAATGGGGTAAGCGCTTTGAACCTGATAAAAGTTTTGGATATGGTCAATCTGCAAAAAAATTTACCAAAATTTTACACGATAAAAAAATTTGGGCATTAAATCTACAGAAAACATTTTTTGAGACTACTAATCATTGAGAAAACCTTGTTTTAAACAAAAAATCTTACTTGCTGCTAAAGTAGGCAAATATTGATGCGTTGAAACGAAATCAGGAAATATCGATGCGTCACAGACATATAGATTGTTGGTCCCGAATACTTTAAAACTTTCATCAACTACTCCACTATTTTTATTTTTGCTCATTCTATTAGTTCCTATCAGATGGTATCCAGAAAACGTTTCAGACCCAATATTTCTTTTTATATCGTCATTAATAAAATATTTTCCACTTTTAGCAAAGCCCACTTTTTTCAAGAGATGGATGGCGCTTTGAAAAGCTTTGTAAGAAAGTTCTATATCATATTTGTTCGACAAATAGTTTGGATCAATTTGTATCTCATTTTTATTATCAAAAGAGATAGATCCTTCCGATCTCGGAAAAACTTGAAAGCACCCCAGTGATGCTCGCTGATCTTTTTGAAATCTAATACCCTTGGACGATAATAAGCTTCTTTCTTGCGTAAAATGCACTAGATGATACCTCACCAAGTCGTTTATACTAGCTTCCTTATTGAAACTTGTTTTATTCCAGGCAAGAGTGGCACCTGGACTTTTAAAGATCGAATTTTTTGAAGCAATATATTTAACAAATTCAAAAAATAATTTCAACCCGCGTGTTTTTTGGTTAAGCGTATCGAACCCCATACAATCGAATTCAATCCTGAAATTTGCATGATCTTTTAAATGTTTCCCTACATGTTCTTGCTGTATCATTAAAGGGGCGCCTGCTTTATAAACGTTTTTTTTGTCTCCGATCCCCGACCGCATCAAAATTAAAGGTGAAAATATTGTGCCTGCCGAAAGAATAATTTTTTTTGCATTAACAACAACTTTAGCCTTAGATATTAAATTTTCACACTCAATGCCTGAAGCATGGTTGTCTTTAAAAAAGATCTTAATCGCTCGTGTATTTGCTAGCTTTTCAATATTTTGGTGTTTTGCATTTTCTTTGAAATCATTTGAAAAATTATATCTCTTTGATCCCTTAATATTTAGATGAATTTTTGCCCATCCTTCTATAAAATTATCTAAATCCGCAACCTCAGGAACTGCAATCTTGTTTAGAGTTTTACAAAAAATATTAGTTAGATCATCTGAATACCCATACTCTCTATTATAAGAAAAATTTGTATTATGATATATCAGCTTCTTAACTCTCTGGAACATATTTTTTGGCCATAAAGAAAAAACCTCTTTGAAGCGTTTCTCGAAACCTAAGTATGAAACATTTCCATTAATTAAGCTTGAACCACCAAAACCAATTCCCTGGAGAATAGGCAATTCTCTATCTCCTAAGCCAGTTTGTTTTTTGGATATAAAGCTTAAACAATGTTTATCATTTTGCAGTAATTTTCCTGATAATAACGGTATTTTATTTAGATAGCTATTACCTTCAGAGTATCCCTGCTCTATTAAACACACCTTAAAACCTGACCTACTAGCATTTTTTGCAATTTCAAGACCAGCTGTTCCAGCACCAACAATCGCTAAATCATATCTTTGGTGAGACATACTCTATTCCCAAATTTTGTAACTCTCTGATCAACACTAATGCATCGTCAAACTCCTCTTCCGTATCAATATCTATTGAGCGCTTAATCGAGAGAGGAAAAGCCAAGGTTTTGGCTGCAGGCATGAAGCCTTTTTCTCTTAGCATAGACATTAAACCGAAATACAAACTTCCATCGACAAAAGCTGAATTGCTATCTTTTTTAGTGTCACGCACTTTAAGCAATTTTTTACCTATGTGGCCTAACAAAAAATCTGATTTTACTTCGCTAAATTTAATTATCTCATAGATATCTTTTACTGAGCTGTAATTATTATTTACAGATACCATAGAAAGACTATTCCCTAAGTTCTTAATTTGTCTACAAAAAGAGACTAAATCATCCTTCAGTCTAATAGGTGATGTCGGTTGCAACAATATAAAGCTGCCAGCTAAGTAGTCATCTAAACGGATCACGTGTAGCTCAGATAGCCTGTAGATACAATCAAATATGACATCGGATAGAATTGCATTATCATCAGAAAGTTCTGGTTTCCTCCTGACCGCTAGAACACTGGACGAATATTTCTGTTTTATTAAATCTAAAATACGATCATCATCACTGGTGCAAACTACTAAAATTTCTCTTAACCCACTCAGCTGTTGCTTTAAAAGTAAACCCGCTGCTAAACTCCACTCAAATAAAGGAAACCCAAAAAAATTCTTAAAGTTCTTATTTTTGAGCCTTTTTGAATTTTTACGAGCGGGAATGACTATAACTAATTTTTCATTCAGAGCATTCATTAATATCACTGGCAATTTTTTTGTAATCTTTAATTGACTTCGATACTAAAATCGGGATCGCAACGCATTTAAGCAATCTATCATAGCAACTTTTTACCTCTTTATTCCTAATGTTTTTGTCAACATGTTCCCAAAAATATGCACAATGCCAGTTAAATGCATCAGGTAAATTTTTTGTACCAAAGCCAGCTTTGTTTAGTAAACTTATCACTTGGTTACGTAATTTTTTATTTTCGATAGATATCACAAAAGTATCATAGTTGGGTTCGCTCCCTGAATAAACATGTCTAAATTTTATGTCTTTGTGGTAAATACATTTTTCGAGGGCGTGGTATCTCTTTTTTGAATCTCTTAAAATACTAGGGAATTTTTTTAGCTGGACCTTTCCAAATGCTCCACTTATTTCTGTCATTCTGTAATTAAACCCTATCAACCCAGCATGATCTAACCCTCTTGGCAGATTAGGAATATTTTTGTGGCCATGATCATGATACATTCTAGCGTTTTTTCCATCGCTTTTCTTCTTGGAAAACAGAGCTCCACCTTCACCGGTAGTAATCATTTTACCAAAGTCGAAACTAAAAACACCAAATTCACTCAAGCCCCCTACATATTTGCCGGCAACCTTGGCCCCAATCGCTTCGCATGCATCCTCAACTACTGGAATTTTATTTCTTTTGCCAATCCTATTAATTAATATCATTTCCGCTGGTACACCCAGCATATGAACAGGAATTATAGCTTTTGTTTTTTTGGAAATTAAACTTTCTAAATTTTTGGGACACATATTAAGTGTATCATCTATATCTGTAAAAACAACATTTGCACCAGTGTCAATAATTGCTTCAACTGTCGCAATGAAATTAAAGGACTGTGTAATAACCTCATCACCTTTTCCCACACCTAGAGCTTTTAGAGCCACTTTAATTGCAGCTGTGCCAGATGAAACACACAAAACGTCAGCCATTTTTGGGCTGAAAACAGTTTTCAACTCTTGTTCAAACTCTCTAACATGGTAATGTTTCCTTTTTTTATCAAAACCATGAGCAAAGAAAACTTTCCCTTCATCAAAGATCCTTGAAATTGCTTTTTTCTCTTTTTCGTCTATTACCTCGAATCCGGGCAAATTTAACTCCTGCTTTCATGACAACATATTAATAATATTAAGTATAAAAGAAAAGTAACCTGAGATGGTAAAAAACTATGATTTTTTTTCACTAATAGATGTGTTATTATCATTTATGGCATGTGTTTTGCAGCCATACAGTCCCCTCATACTCCCAATATAAACCCAAACCTATGTATGAGGGGAACCTATTTCCAAATTTCCTCGTTCGCAATTTTGCATTCAAATAAAGTAAAAAATAAATGAGGTTTTAAATAAATCGGTATCACAAACCCAACACAGTGATCATATACCAAGTCTGTGTTTTATGTACATTAGATAAATAATAAGAGATTTAATTTAGTGCTATTTTTAATTTATTCTGAAATAATTTTTTTTTGAAAAGCATCTTATGAATAATACTTGGAGGAAATAATGGAATTAGTAGAACCACTAAATGAAAATGATATTGACCCAAATCTGTTAGGAAAGATTCAGTTCTTTAAAGGTCCACTTGGTGTTATACCGAGCTCAATTAAGACTATGAGTTACCACCCCAAAATAGCCGATGCATTTACAGATCTCAATAAGGCTGTAATGGAATGCAAAGGGAAAGTTACCCCAGAGTTTAAACGACTTATTGGATATGTATCAAGTTTTACCTCAGGGTGTCTTTATTGCCAAGCTCATACTATTTTGGGAGCTGAACGCTTTGGCTGCACAAAAAAAAGGTTGAAAGAGGTTTGGAATTATAAAAACTCTTCAGCGTTTTCAAATGCTGAAAAAGCTGCTCTGGACTTCGCTTTCGCGTCTGCATCTGTTCCTAACAAGGTTACAGAAAAAGAAGTATCTCAATTAAAAAAATATTGGGACGATTATGATATTGTCGAAATTATGGGCGTAATTGCTTTGTTCGGTTTTCTCAATCGTTGGAATGACAGTATGGGTTCTGCTTTAGAAGATTTGCCGAATGAAAAAGGGAAAGAACATCTTATGGAAAATACTAATTGGACAGCTGGGAAACATAGGATTTAAAGAATGGATAATAGAAATGAGCAGGAACTCAGAGCATCTTTCTTAAATCAACCTCTAATGCCTTATATAGGGGCTACACTCTCCAAAATATCTCCTGGGCGAGCATCGATAGAAGTTGTGTATCAAAATAATATTACTCAGCAACACGGTTTATTTCATGGAGGAGTTTCTGGAGCTATAGCTGATAATGCTGCTGGATTTGCTGCAATGACATTAATGGATAAAGAGAAAGAGCCCCTTACAATTGAATTCAAAATTAATTTTCTTGACATTGCAGATGGAGAAAAACTAGTTGCGGAAGCGAAAATTTTACAAGGAGGCCGAAGTATTTTCCATGGAGAAACAAAAGTCTATACTATCAAGAACGAAAAGAAAATATTAACGGCTACTGCTCTAGTGACGATAAAGGCAACCAGTAAGGTGTCTGAAAAACTACGCAGCAACTAAAAACTAGTGTCTTCAGTTAATCTTGCTTAGCCAGTTGCTTTTCATACGCCTCTTGGATCGACTTCAGCTCCTCAATTGCTGCACGAATATCAGAGCTGTCGGTTACATTGATTTCAACTCTTTTTCCTTTATGCGATAATTTTATTTTATCTTGCTTATGAGACTTTAATTTTTTCACCTTAAAAATCCCAATTGGCCTAACAAATCCTTTGGGTGTAAATTCTTTTACGAACTCAGTTTCTACTTCAGTTGAAATAAGATTTTTTGTGTTCTCATCAACAAGCAAATCATCAACTTCGGCCATTGACTGTAGTCTTGCAGCAAGATTAACTGGGCTTCCAAGTATCGTATAATCTAATCGTAAATCGGAACCAAAGTTCCCTACAGTACAAAACCCATTTGAAACTCCCATCCTAACTGATATACCCTCAACTGCTCCTAAGCCCCTCCAATGTGATTGCAATTCCTTTACTCTTTCCTGCATAGCTATGGCCATTTCTATACACTTTAGAGCGTCATCAGTTTCTCCAAGGGTCTCTGGATCACCAAAAAAAACCATTAGAGCATCTCCAATAAATTTATCAATGGTGCCGCCATATTTAATCGCTATTGTTGACATCTCTGACAAATAGGAATTTATGATCAGCGCAAGTTTTTCAGGCTCCATTTTATCAGTTAAATCAGTAAAACTTACGATATCAGAAAAAAATACTGTTAAGTTCTTTCTGCTATGAGAAACACCCTGGTCTTTTTCTTCCTCAAAAATATTCTTATAAATTTGAGGAGATAGATATTTAGCCAGCCTAGTTGCCAAGCTTTCGAGTTTTTTACTTTTTTCTTCAATTATTTGTTTATCTTTTAATTGCCCTTCTATAAGTAAGTCTCGTTGCTTAGTTAACTTATGTTCATTCGTTCTATCTACGAATTGACCTTGAATTCCGTTTAAGTACTCAAAATCAGAATTTTTTGTTTTTGTTGAAAGTAGCGAAAAAAGTCTCTCTTTATCATCAATAATAATCTTGACCTTTGGGATTAAAATAGAGCCCTTATTGTGGATTTCATCCTCAAAAAGTTGTATCTGTTCGTCTGTTACACCTAGCTGCTTTAAAATGTCTGGGAAGTACGCATCTTTAACATTGCCTAGAACCGGGAAAAACCCTTTGAAGTTTTTGTTGACCTTTTTTACTTTCAAATCCTTATCTGCATAGTAACAAGCAGTAATAGCGTTCTCAAAATTAAAAAAGCTTAAATCTACGACCCTATCAGGATTGAAAAAATCTTGGAAATTCATGAAGTTCAATGCCCTTTTAAATTACAAAAATAAATCTGTTAAATACACTTAGAATAAATTTAAACAATAGACTTATTGATACTATTATTTAATTCAAAAAATAAACACACCTAATTAAATTTTTGCGGAACTATTTTTGAGTAAGAGAATATGGTCTCATATTTTTTTGCGAACGCAATTAAATCTATATCGGATTTTCTTTTTCCTATTATTTGCATTCCCATGGGCAGTCCATTTTTACTTAAACCCACAGGAACTGAGATAGTTGGCAGCCCCAGAATACTTGGTAAAACCACAATATCCATCCACTGATGATATGTCTCCATCTGTTTACCATTAATGCTAGAAGGATAAGGAATGTCTTTATTGAAGGGATACACCTGTGCAACTGGCAATGCCAAATAATTATATTTTTTAAAAATCGAATTAACTTCATTTTTCCACAGTGATCTCCATACTAGTGCCTGTTCAAGATCCTTTTCTTTAACTACTTGACCGTTTTTAATTTCCCAATCGACGGTGAGGATTTTTTCACCTGAGCTCAGATTATAATTTATAAATTCGTCATATAAACTTTTTGATCGTAATACTTTCCAGCTATTGCTCAAATAATACGGGTTGGCTTCCAGCTCTATTTCTTCGACATCAACTTTGTTTAAGGTTAGAGAAAAAAGAGTTTTCTTACATTGTTCCAGTATTTCTTCTTCAACCGGGTAGTAACCACCTAACGTGTTCAACCAGGCAATTTTTCTTTCATGCAATTTTTCATCACTGAGATTTACATCATCAAATGAGCAATCTAAATCAAATGAAAAAGGGTCGGATTCATGTGAACCCGATACAATATCGAGGAAGTAACCCAAATCTTCAGGTGTTTTTGCTAAAGCTCCTAAAGTTGATAAAATCGGTAACTTTTTGTGCCTTGTCTTGGATCTTTCCTCAGGTATAAGCCCCGGTGTTGGCCTAAACCCATATAAATTGCAGAAAGCAGCTGGATTTCTGCATGAGCCCATCATGTCAGAGCCATCAGCTATCGGAATTAAATCAGCAGCTATAGACGCTGCCGCTCCACCACTAGAGCCACCAGCAGTTTTTGATACATCATAAGGATTAGCGGTAAAACCAAAAGCTCTATTAAATGTTTGCGACCCAAGCCCCCACTCAGGCGTATTTGTTTTTCCAATTATTAGAGCGCCACTACCAATCAATCGATCAACAATAATACTATTTTTTTTTGCTACATTATTTTTATATTTCGGCACTCCATAAGTTGTTGGTAGACCTTTAACATCAATCAAATCTTTTACAGCTAGAGGAATGCCAAAAAGACTTTTTGTTTTTTTTTGAACGGAAAGATCTTTTAAGTTTTCAAGATCATGAAAAACTTCATCTATGCTCCTGAGAGAAACAAGCGCATTAAGAACGGGGTTGAATTTTTTTATTCTGGAAAAATAGTGCTGTAATAGCTCTTTCTCTGAAACTTTTCTATTTTTCACTAGTCCAACAATTTCTTTTAATGAGTGTTTTTCCATTATATTTTCATAAGACCCTAGGTTGAGTTTATTTTGGACCGGTAATTTATCATTACTGATACTTTTGATTTTGTTTTTTAACAAATTTAGGATTAGGATTAAACTAATTATATGTTTTTACAAGCCTTAGGATCAGAAGAGCTTTGAATTTCGAATTAACCGAAGAACAATCTATAATAGTTGATACAACCAGACATTTTCTGGAAAAAGAGATTTATCCTCACGAAAGAATTGTTGAAAAAACTGGGGAAGTTCCAAGAGAATTAGGAGCAGAAATTGCTAAAAAATGTAAAGAAATAGGCTTTTTTGCTGCTAACTTCCCAGAAGAATTCGGGGGAGGTGGAATGAATCATTTAGAGTTCACTCTTTTAGAAAGAGAACTAGGTAGAGGTTCAAATGCTTTGACAATTTTTTTTGGTAGGCCATCTGGTATCCTTATGGCTTGCAATGATCTACAAAAGGATAAGTACCTGTTCCCTGCAATCAGAGGTGAAAAATTTGATGCACTAGCAATGACTGAGCCAGGAGCCGGATCTGATGTTAGAGGGATGGAATGTACCGGTCAAAGAAAGGGTGGTGACTGGATTGTCAATGGAACTAAACACTTTATAAGTCATGCCGACATAGCTGACTTTGTTATTGTTTTTATTGCAACTGGGGAAGAGGAAACAGAAAAAGGTAAAAAGAAAAAAATCTCCTGTTTTCTAGTGGATAGAGGTGCGCCAGGATTTGAAATTTGTAGCGGATATAACTCTGTATCGCACAGAGGATACAAGAATTGCACTTTAAGATTTGAAGATTGTCGACTTTCCGATGATCAAATATTGGGTGAAGTACACCGAGGTTTTGATATTGCTAACGACTGGCTCTACGCGACACGATTAACTGTTGCCGCGACATCAGTAGGTAGAGCAAGAAGGGCTTTTGAATTGACACTTCCCTTTACCACTGAGAGAAAGCAGTTTGGAAAAAAAATAAGTCAGTTCCAAGGTGTAAGTTTCCAGCTCGCAGATATGATTACTGAAATCGATGCCGCCGACCTTCTTACACTATCCGCTGCATCAAAATTGGATAATAAAATTCCAGCAAATAGAGAGATTGCATCAGCAAAGCTATATGCAACTGAAATGCTGGCTAGAGTGACAGATACCTGTATTCAGCTACATGGTGGGATGGGATTGATGGATGACCTTCCTTTTGAGCGTTTTTGGAGAGATGCAAGAATTGAAAGAATTTGGGACGGAACATCGGAAATCCAAAGACATATAATCAGTCGGGAACTTTTGAGACCCTTGGGCGGATAAAATTGGTTAGGTCATTAAATAGACTATTAAGACCAAAAACCATTGCTGTTTATGAAGGAAGTTGGTCTGAAAATGTTGTGAAAGAATTAAAAAAAAATTTTTTTTTGGGTGAGATCTGGGCTGTTCACCCCACAAAAAAAACTATAGTTGGAGTCAAGTGTTATAGAACAACTTTTGACCTGCCATCATCTCCAGATGCAGTGTTTCTCGGTGTTAATAGAGAAAAAACTGTTTCAATTATCGAAGAACTATCCGAAATAGATGCAGGAGGAGTAGTATGTTTCGCTTCGGGGTTTTCTGAACCATCAGTTGATGATAAATCAGACCAGGGTAAGACACTACAACATAGAATGGTTAAAGCAGCCGGGGAGATGCCGATTTTAGGTCCAAACTGTTACGGTTTCATAAATTATTTAGACAATGCACTTATCTGGCCTGACCAACATGGTGGAGAACAGGTCAATAAAGGGGTTGCTATAGTGACCCAAAGTTCTAATATTGCAATTAATTTGACCATGCAATGCAGAGGCCTTCCTATTGCTTATGTGATAACAGTGGGCAATCAGGGTCAGCTTAATCAAGCTCAAATAGCTTTGGAATTATTACAAGACTCAAGAGTAACTGCTGTTGGCCTTCATATTGAGGGCATAATAAATCCAAAGGATCTTGAAAAGTTTGCAAGAGAAGCTAAAACTTTAAACAAAAACATAGTAGCGTTAAAGGTAGGCAAGTCGAAGTTAGCGGAAAATGCTACTGTTTCTCATACTGCTTCAATGGCAGGAAATTATCAAGGCGCAATAGCTCTACTCAACAAATTAGCTATTGCAACTGTTGATGGTCTTGAAACCTTCTTAAATACATTAATGATTTTAAATGTTCATCAACCGATAAGTGGTAATAAAATTGCCTCACTGTCTTGCTCTGGTGGGGAAGCAAGCCTAATAGCTGACTTAGCAGAACCATTACATTTTAGGTTTCCAAAACTTAGCTCTAAACAAAAAAGAAAACTTAAGTCCGCGTTAGGTGATTTAGTTTATTTATCTAATCCTTTAGATTATCAGACGTATGTTTGGAATGACCAAATCAAGCTGACTATGGCGTTTAAAAGTATGATGGAAGAGCCCTATGATTTTTTATTTATAATTATGGATCTGCCTAAACAAGGTCGTTGTTCCTCAGATGCATGGTATCCGGCAATTGCAGCACTAAAAGAGGCAAAAAAAATTGCAAAATGTCCAGTGGGCCTCATAACGTCGCTTGAAGAGAATATGCCAGAAAAGTTTGCAAAGGATTTATTAAGGCATTCAATAATTCCATTGACTGGATTAGAAAATAGTCTTTCCGCAGTAAAGGCATTACGAAATGTGAGTATACAGTGGAAAGCAAAGAGGACTCCATCAATTATATGGCAACGCTGGCCTAATACAAAATCTCGAATACTAGATGAGTATCAATCAAAAAGAGTTTTAAATAAAATCGGTATAAATGTTCCGAAAAATTTCATAATTACTGATAAAAATTCCCTCTTAAATAAATTTAGAACTATTAAGAAAGCTGTTGCTCTAAAAGCCATGGGTATTAATCACAAGACAGATGTTTCTGGGGTAGTTCTTGGAATAGATAATGAAAACGAACTACTTGATAAATTTAACAAAATGAAGAGATTAACTAAGTCAAAAAAATTTCTTATAGAGCACCAAGTAGATAATTATTTAGTAGAACTTTTAGTTGGCATTATAAGAGATCCACAACATGGCTTTATGATAACTATAGCAGAGGGTGGAGTTCTCTCAGAATTGCGAAAAGACTCTGTTTCGTTATGTATGCCATGTAACAAGACTGAGATAGCAAGAGCGTTAGAAAAATTAAAAATTTGGCCTTTATTAAATGGCTACAGAAATAAAAAAGCTGTTAACATCAACAAGATAGTTTTTGCAGTCTTTACGCTTCAACGTTATGCTTTAAAAGAAAGAGATAAATTAGTTGAATTGGAAATAAACCCTCTTTTAGTAAAATCAGATCAGGTTATTGCAGCTGATGCACTTATAAGAGAAAATTATTAAACGTTAGGAAAATGGCAATAAAGACGAATGAATTGAAAACGAAAATCAAGGGAGCAATCCTTGAGGTCACACTCGACCGTCCTAAGGCAAATGCCATCGATCTGCTTACCAGCCAAAGAATGGGTGAAATCTTCATGGAATTCAGAGATAACTCTAAGCTACGCGTAGCTATTTTAAGAGCTGAGGGAGAGAAATTTTTTACTGCAGGTTGGGACTTAAAAGCAGCTGCTGACGGAGATGCCGTAGATGGCGATTATGGGATCGGAGGCTTTGGAGGACTTCAAGAACTTGGGAACCTTAATAAGCCAGTGATTTGCGCGGTAAACGGTATTTGCTGCGGTGGAGGATTAGAGATAGCTTTGTCTTGTGACTTAATTATCTGTTCAGAAAATGCTACCTTTGCATTACCCGAAATCCGTTCAGGAACTGTTGCTGACGCGGCCTCTATTAAGCTTCCAAAAAGAATACCTTACCATGTCGCTATGGACCTTTTGTTGACAGGCAGATGGTTTGATGCTCAAGAAGCAATGTCGTATGGATTAATAAAAGAAATAGTAAGATTTGATCAGTTGAGAAAAAAAGCATGGAGATTGGCTGAGATTTTAGCAAGTGGACCACCTCTAGTTTATGCGGCTATAAAGGAAATTGTGCGTGAAGCAGAAGATTTAAAATTTCAAGATGCCTTAAACAGAATAACCAAGAGGCAATTTAAAACTGTCGATTATTTGTATTCGAGTGAGGATCAAATTGAAGGTGCTAAAGCATTTGCCGAAAAACGAGTGCCAAAGTGGAAAGGAAAATAATTTATTAGTTTCAACTTAAGTAATAAGATTTGGAAAAATATATTTATTATTCGAAAGGGGGAAGTATGAAAGATAGGTATCAAGTCGTTATAATAGGTGGGGGAGTTGTTGGTGTTTCTGTCCTATACCACCTCGTGAAAAATGGTTGGACTGATTGTGTTGTTCTAGAGAGATCGATTTTAGCTGCAGGCTCTAGTTGGCATGCTGCTGGGGGTGTACATGCTCTGAATGCTGATCCAAACATGTCAGCATTGCAGGGTTATACGCTAGATTTACTTTCAAAAATTCAAAAAGAAAGTGGCCAGGACATTGGATTGCATATGACTGGAGGTATAACGATTGCAAGTACTCCTGACAGGTGGGAATGGCTTCAATCGGCATATAGAACATATCAAACTATTGGTATAGAAGACGTTTATCTTATGACTCCAGAGGAGATAAAAAACAAATGTCCGATTATGGATACAAAAGGAGTTTTGGGTGGGCTGTGGGCTGATAGAGAGGGCTACGTTGATACAACAGGTACCGTTTGGGCATATGCTAAAGCTGCTAAAAAACATGGAGCTCAGGTTATTGAGAATAACAAAGTAAAAAAATTAAAACAAAGAGTTGACGGTTTTTGGGAAGTGAATACCGAAAAAGGAACGATCGTTGCTGAGCATGTAGTGAACGCGGGTGGGCTTTGGGCAAAGCAAGTAGGACAGATGGCAGGATTGAATTTACCAATTTCACCTTTGAAACATCATTACTTGGTTACTGAAACTATTCCTACCATAGAGGCAATGGATTTCGAAGTTCCTATGACTGTAGATCTCGAAGGTTTCACGTATATGAGACAGTGGGATAAAGGTATTTTAGTTGGAATTTACGAAATTGATCACGAGCATTGGGCTATTGATGGAGCGCCTTGGGATTTTGGGATGGAGTTATTTAATGAAGACTTTGATAGAATAGAAAATGAATTGGCTCTCTCTTTTGAAAGGTATCCAGACTTAAAAAATGTTGGAATAAAAAATTGGGTAAATGGAGCATTCACATTTTCTCCAGATGGGAACCCCCTTGTAGGTCCTGTAAGAGGTTTAAAAAACTACTGGCTTGCTTGTGGCGTTATGGCAGGCTTTCTTCAGGGAGGTGGCGTTGGGAAAACACTAGCTGAGTGGATGATCTTTGGAGAAACCGAAGCTGATCCATGGTCTATGGATATAGCTCGATATGGTGAATTTGCTTCAAATAGAGAATACATAAAGCAAACAACAGGTCAATTTTATAGCAGGCGGTTTGTTATGAGCTACCCCAATGAGCAGTTGCCAGCAGGTAGAGATCTGAAACGAACAGCTGTGTGGGAAATTCAGAAAAATAATGGGGCAATATTTGGTAACAGTTGGGGGCTTGAGATACCATTGTTGTTTGGACCAATAAATTTCAAGGAAACACCAAGTTTAAAACGTTCAAATGCTTTTGAAATTGTAAAGAACGAGCACCTAAATGTAAGAGAAAATGTTGGGATATTAGATACGTCTGGGTTTAGTCGATTTGAAATAAAGGGACCAGGTGCTGAAATGTGGCTGAATCAACTTTTAGCTACGGATATACCAAGCAACAATAAAGTCAAGCTTGCGGTAATGTTAGGGCATGATGGAAGACTAAAGGGAGATCTAACATGCTTTAACTGGGGAAATAATGTTTTTTGGCTTATGGGAAGCTATTATTTAAGAGAGTGGCATTTGAGGTGGTTTCATGATCACCTACCAGGTGGAATAAAGAGTATTCATACAGATGGCGAGGTATCGCTTTTAGATATAAGTGATAATATTGGCGGTTACGCAATCTCAGGCCCAAACTCTAGAAAATTGCTAGAAAGAATAACAAACTTTGACGTATCTAACGAGAACTTAAAGTTCATGTCATGTAATGAAATCGATATTGGACTAATCAAAACAAAAATCGCACGATTATCAGTTACAGGTGAACTTGGTTACGAGATAAATTGTCATGCTTTAGAATTGAACGCTCTACGAGAATTACTTATTTCTAAAGGAAAAGACCTTGGCATCCAAGAATATGGCTATTATGCTCTCAACTCTCTAAGACTAGAAAAAAGTTTTGGCATTTGGAATTGCGAATTCATGCAAGCCTACACGCCAGGCGAAACTGGGCTAAATAAATGGATATCCAGGGGCAAAAATGTGGAATTTGTAGGTAAGACATCAGCTTTAAAAGAACTATCAGATGGGGAAAAAGCACTCGAAAAAACTTTAATTACCCTAGAAATTATAGATGCAGAGGTGGAGGCAAATGGGTATGAACCTATATGGTCTCAAAATAATAAACGAATTGGCATGACAACATCAGGAGGTTATGGCCATAATGTTGACAAATCATTGGCAATGGCTTTTGTTGAACCCGAGTTTTCTGAACCAGGCTTAGAACTTAAAACTCATATAGTAGGAAAAGAAAAGAGCTGTGTAGTTCTTGGTAGCAGTCCTTGGGATCCCGAAGGATCGAGAATGCGCTCATAGCAAATTCTATACTGGTATTTGTTTAGTGTTTTTCACCTCTTTTAAAGATATGCTCGAGGACATACCTGTAAACTGGATCTCCGATATCAATCGTTGCTGAAAGGCATCATATTCTCCGATACTTTTTGCAATTATTTTTAATAAGTAGTCTGCGCTCGATCCCGTCAATCGATGTACTTCTAAAATGTTGTTGTGGCGGGTAACGACTTTCTCGAATTCGGCAAACCAATCTGAGTTATGGTTACTTACTGAGATAGAAAGAAAAACCGTAACAGCGTAACCTACCTTTTCTTTGTCAACAAGTGATACTTTGTATTTAATGACACCCCGCTCTTCCAGCTTTTTAATCCGATTCCAACAGGGAGTTGATGAAATACCTACTCTCTTTGCGATTTCGGATAAAGGTAGATCTGCGTTTACTTGAAGTAGGGTTAGAAGTTTTCTGTCAATGTCATCCATTCTTTTTTTATTCCAAAAAATAGAAAAAATTTCTAAAAAATTGTGAAATTCAAAATAATTTAGTACGATTAATAAATATCTGTTTATATTTAAGAAAATTTTTCCTATTGTCTACAAAATTTTATTGAGGTGCGATATGAATGACTATACAAATGCAGAAACTTTGGTTTTACATGGTGGACAATATAGGAGCGACACAAACACAAACGCTGTAGCCGTCCCTATATATCAAACAACAAGCTATCAATTTAAAAATACAGAACATGCAGCTAATTTGTTTGCTCTAAAAGAACTTGGCAATATCTACACTCGCATAATGAACCCAACTAACGCGGTTCTTGAAGAAAGAGTTGCTTCAATAGAAGGAGGAGCTGCAGCACTTGCTCTATCTTCAGGTTCTTCAGCGACTGCTTTAGCGATTCAAAATTTATGTAGTGCAGGAGATAATATTGTTTCTTCCCCTCACCTTTATGGTGGGACTTGGAATTTATTTGTAAACACCTTTAAGCAGTTCGGAATTGAAGTTCGCTTTGCTGATCCCGAAAAACCTGAAACATTTGGGGAGCTTGTAGATGAAAAAACTAGAGCTTTTTTTGGAGAAACAGTTCCGAATCCTAAATTAAAAGTTTTCCCTATTGAAGAAGTTGCCAATGTTGGCAGGGAATTAGGCATACCCCTAATTATAGATAATACGGTCTCTCCATTAACCTGTCGGCCAATCGAACATGGCGCAGCAATTGTGGTCCATTCACTCACAAAATATATAGGTGGGCATGGTAATTCTATCGGCGGAATTATAGTTGATAGCGGGACCTTTGACTGGACAGAAAACCCTAAAAGGCAACCCTTATTTAACCAACCAGATAAAAGCTATCATGGAGCTGTCTGGGGACAATTGGTGCCTGAAGCGTTAGGTGCGCCTATCGCTTTCGCTGTTAGAGCAAGAGTGGTTTTGTTACGGGACCTAGGTTCAGCAGTATCTCCAATGAACTCATTTAATATAATTCAAGGACTTGAGACACTCCCATTACGTTTTAAAGCGCATCAAGAAAATGCAGAAAAGTTGGCTAACTATCTTTTGAAACACAAAGCAGTACAGCAAGTCATTTATCCATCTCTTTTTGAAGGAAAAGATAAAGCAACCGCAGATAAATATCTTAAAACTGGTTATGGCCCAATTGTCGGAATGGTTTTACGTGGAGGCGCCGACGCGGGTAAGGAGTTTATTGATAATCTTAAGATGGTTTATCATGTTGCAAATATTGGTGATACACGTACTCTAGCAATCCATCCTTCATCAACTACTCATTCCCAACTCTCACTGCAAGATCAATTTAAAGCAGGTGTTACTCCTGGATATATTAGGCTGGCAGTTGGTATTGAACATATAGATGATATAATTGCAGACATAGATCAAGCACTTCAAATTGCAGATAAAAAGTAAATCTTTTAAGGGATTTTAATAGTTCATATTGCTCATAAACAATGTCGTTTCTAAAATACTAGACCACATTGTATTTTTTAAATATATTTAAAGACTAAGTAAGTTTGGTCGCTTATATTGACTGGGGTATAAGATGCGAATAAATTTGGTCTGGAAACAGTATGATGTTCTGGTAGTCGGTTCGGGCGGCGCTGGATCAAATGCCGCCGAAACTGCTTCAGAGATGGGGGCGTCTGTTCTATTGGTAGCCAAAGACCCTTTAAGTGCATCTGACACAAAAATTTCTGAAGGGATTGCAACTGTTAGAGCATCTGGGTCGGAGGACGATAGTGAAGACACTTTATCAGAAAATTTACAATTAGCAGGTGGTGATCTTCCAGATGCTAAAATCACATCTGCTTTTGCAAAAGACAGTCAAACGGCCTATGACAAAGTGAGAGCTAACGGTCTAAGGCCTAAAATTTCTGCTATTACGAAAAACCCTGATCCACTTCCTCTGCCGATGGGCGGGCATACAAAGAGGAGGAGTATAGGACATAAAAATAGCGGAGTAGCATTCGGTCATGCAAATTGGAACTCAATTGTGAAGGACGCAAAAATTGATTATAAAGAAGATTGTTGGTTAGTAGACATCATAACTGAAAATAATAAAGATGATACAAAATCATTTGTTGGAGCACTAATTTATGATGCTCAAAGAGGTGAGCTATTAGCAGTTGTATGTCCTTCGATTGTTATTGCGTCTGGAGGACTGTCAACAATATATTTCCCAAAGACCGATACTATGAGAGGGAATACTGGTGATAGTTATGCCATTGCCGCACGCGCTGGCGCCGAATTAATAGATATGGAACAAATACAGTTCTTACCATTTTGCCTTACATCTCCCCCTGCTTTTGAAGGACTATTGGGAGGTGAACCAGTTACTGCGAGCTATTTGGGCGTATTAAGAGATAAGAATAAAAAAGTGATTTTGGATGGCGTATATTTGAGAACACGAGCGGAATGTTCTGCAGCAATAATGAAAGCCGTTGAAGATGGAAGAGGGACAAAGAATGGTGGTGCATATCTGGACATGACGGCTAACAAAAGAGCTCCTAAATCAGGGGTTTACTTTATGAATTTTCTAAAAGGAAGTTTGCCGTCAGCCTATAACAATGTAAGACAGGCTATGAGTAAGAGTGAATCCCAATGTGAAGACTTATGGGAGGTTAGGCCGAGTGCACACTATATGATGGGAGGAATAAGGGTTGATGAGAATTGTTGCTCTATAGGTGGATCAGAAGGATTGAAAAATGATGGAATAGTAGGATTATTTGCTGCTGGTCAAGCAATGGGAGGTCTTTTTGGAGCAAACAGACTTGGGTCTACCTCGTTGACAGAGGGAGCTGTTTTTGGACAGCGCGCCGGCAAGAATGCAGCTCTTCGCGCACGAAACATATCTGGTATGAACCGCTTAAATAAAAAATTGTTTATAGAAAAAGCCAAAAAAGTTAATTCGTTAATTGGACAGAAAGGTCATTTACACGCTTCAAGAATAAAGCTTACGATCCAAAGAAAATGTTGGGAAAATTTAGGGCCAATTAGAGATGAAGAGAGGCTGAATAAAACTAAATTGTTTGTAAGTAAAACGAGAAAAAAGCTAAAAAATGTCAAGATTTCAAATAGCACTAAATGGAATCAAGGTTTAATTGAGTACCTTGAGCTTGAAAACATGATTGATACCGCAGAACTTATGGCATTTGCCGCACTAGAAAGAAATGGGAGTCTAGGAGGCCATGTAAGAGCTGACTGTCCCAACATCTCACTTTTTTCCAAGCCATATTCAACGATTGTAAGATTTGTTAATAATGGTTTAAATGTTACCCGATTACCAAGGCAGCAAACTGAATTTAAAAAACTAATTAAGTTTAAGTTTGAAGAACAAAAAAAGTTCTTGGGAGCAAAGATTTTAAGACTTATGCCAATGATCTTAAAAGATAGAGTACTAGAAAAACGTTATAAAAAAATCATGAATATTCAAAAATCTTCAATTACTGTTCAACCAGGAAGTGTTGAGGCCGCTTTCGGAGATCGAAAAATACTATGACTAAAAAAGAGACTAAGGATAGACAATATCTTAATGTCACCATCGTTACCCACTCAGAGGGTAAAGATATGCCCGTGAACTTTAAATATAAAAAAAGACATGATAGAGAAAAACCCATGGCACTTGATGTTTTGCTTCAAGCGCAAGAAACAAAACTTCCTGACCTCGCTTTTAGGTATGGGTGTCGTGCAAGAAACTGTGGGGTTTGCACTATAGATATTAACGGATTACCGAGAATCGCTTGTCGTTCTGTAGTAAGAGAAAATGATAAATTAAAGGCGATGTCAACTCTACCAGTAATAACAGATTTAGTCGTGAGAAGAGATCAGATATCTCGACAGCTTAGAGGAAAGATTTACAGAAACTCAGGCGGAAATGATCTCAATGTTGATGCCTCAGAGGATTATCACGAACTTACATCCTGCATAGAGTGCTATGCCTGCCTTCATAATTGTCCGATGCATGAAAAAAATAGTAGTGATCCAAGTGAAAGTAACGAAAGATACGAGTACGGAAACCCCTTTTCATTATTGAAGCTACAAACTATTGTGATGGATCCAGTCTCAAGTAATTCACAAAAAAATGATGCTATTACTCAAGCCGTAAATCTTGGTTTAGATACTTGCCTAAATTGCCCAGGATGCAAATGTGGTATAGGTATTGATCTAAAGGGCAAGGTGGTCAATCCACTGATAAATGCCTCAAAGAAAATAGCAGAGAAGTAATCTTGATTTTTAGAAAAAAATCGTCGGAAAAATACCTACACAAACTCTTCAATTTTTACAAGCAAATCGGGGAAGTCCTCAGCTATTAAATCATGTCTAGGATTTGGAATTGGGTCTGGCGGTCCCTCATCTCCCCATTCATCTGGTCTTTTTACAAAGGCTGTTTTAAAACCTACGCGCTTTGCTGCGTCTAAATCAAAATTGTGGCAAGCAACCATCATGCACTGCTCAGGTTTGAGTTGAAGGTGCCCAATTACAGTGTTGTATGCTTCCGGCAAAAGTTTATATTTTTTAATGCCTTCACAAGAAAATACTGCATCCCAACTAAGAGAGTTTTTTCGTGCAGTGTCGATGATTATACGATAACTAAGTATAGTAAATGAACATACTATTAACTTTTTTTTCAATTTAGGGAGTGTGTCAGGGAAATCCTCCCAACACTTTAGATTGTGAACGGTTTCGTAAGCAATATATTGGATGTCTTCTTTAGTAAAATTTGTTAAATTGTTTTCCTTGATTAGTTCTTCTAAAATAAACCTATGAGCGTCATCAAAATTATATTGTGGTGGCTCATTTTCGCCTAAATTCAGCATTGACTTAAGACTTCTTCTTCTAAGTTCATTACTCAGGGAAGCCCAATCTCTTTTATAATTATATTTATCACCAACTATCTTTAATGCATCTCTAAAACCTGCGTGCCAGTCGAGTATTGTTCCACCCGTATCGAAAGTAAGCGCTTTAATTTTGTTCATTTTATTAATCCCTAAAAAAACTCCTAATTGATCATTTTGTTATTGGCATATTTTTTAAAGCTTTGATAATAGAGGCACTAAGTTCACCGGACACAAAATTGTCCAATTCAGATTCATTTTCAAAGGCATCAACATACGCCTCCACATCTTTTTTAAGAATTCCCATAGTATTATCATTTTCAAACTTTTCTTTAAACCAGTCTATATCTGCCCTGTTTGTACCAAACCAAGTTTGACCAGAAGAAGTGTCAATAGTCTTGAACAAAGAATCTATATCAAGCTCAAACTTTTGAGCCTGATGCAAAACATGCCTAACGGACACAATAGAGCTAGCCGCAATGAAATTATTAAGAACTTTCACCATCATACCTGATCCATAATTGCCAATATGATTTATTCTCGTACCCATCAATCTTAAGAGAGGCTTGATATAATTGAAAAAGTTTTTTTCGGACCCAACCATAAAAGTCAGTGTTGCTTCATTAGCAGCTATTGTTGCACCAGACATGGGGGCATCAATGATCGTAATGTTTTCGGGTGCCTTTCTTTTTAAATCCATCATAAACCTTGGAGATAGTGTTGAAGCAATAATTAGCACTTTACTAGATTGCTGCTCAAACAACCCATTGTTTCCTTGACATAATTCTATGGTATCTGATGCATCTCTAACTACACTAATTATAATATTCCTATCATTAAGAAACTTCTTCTTAGAAGTTAAAAAGTCTTTTCCTAGGTCTAATAAAGATGTCTTTCTTTCAATATCATATCCCTTTGCATCAATATTTTTTGATAACATTGAATTAAGCATAGGTAAGCCCATATTTCCACAGCCAGCCAAACCTATTTTCTCATTTAAAATATCCTCTTTGAAGCTTTTTGAGATCATATTGTTATCGTATCAAAAAAAAGCCATAATAAAAACCAAGATATATTGAAATAATAGACCGATAACCGGAGAATAGTAAGAATGCTTTTATTCGAAGATATAGTACGTGCAGAGAAAATAGTTTCTAAGCATACAGTCACTACCCCAGTGGTCCAATCTCAGACTCTATCAAAGGCTGTTGGAAAACGTATATATTTGAAGTTAGAAAATCAACAAATAACAGGCAGCTTTAAAATCAGGGGTGCGATTAATGCAATATCAAACCTGAACCCAGCACAAAAAAAGGCAGGAGTCGTAGCGTTGTCTACCGGAAACCATGGCCGGGGCCTAGCTTTTGCTGCTAATTTGATGAAAATAAGATGTATTATATGCATGTCCAAAGTTGTTCCTAGTAATAAGATTGAGGGAATAAAAGCGCTGGGTGCCGAAGTAAGATTAATTGGCACGAATCAAGATGAAGCACAACTAGAAGCTGATAGACTTTCAATTGAGGAGGGGATGACCTACGTCTCTCCGTTTGATAATATTGATGTAATAGCGGGTCAAGGAACTTTAGGGCTGGAGATTCATCGACAAATTCCTGAGCTAGATTTTGCTTTTGTCCCCTTATCTGGGGGTGGACTGATCTGTGGAGTGGCCAAGGCCTTAAAAGAGCTGAACCGAAATTTAAAAGTAATTGGAGTTTCGATGGACAAGGGTGCTGCGATGTATGAGTCACAAAAAGCCGGAAAACCAATTTTTGTTAAAGAAGAAAAAAGCCTAGCTGATGCCCTAACAGGAGGTATTGGTCTTGATAATAAGTACACTTTCGAACTTACAAAGCAGTTGGTTGATGAGATAGTTCTCGTAAGCGAAGAAGAAATTGCAGATGGGATTCACTATGCCTATTGGCATGAGTCGCAAATTGTTGAGGGGGCTGGAGCGGTAGCAATTGCATCGCTCTTGAATAAGCAGTTCAAACCCACTGGACCTTCCATAGCTCTTATGTGTGGAAGAAATATAAATATGGATGAACATTTCACTTTGATATCTGCAAAGTCTTAATTCGCATTCCGAGACGCGATATTCATAACAACCTATCTTTCAATGATACTCTATCTACTTTTTTTGCCGGGGTTAATGGTAAGTCTTCTAAAACTATGAATTGTGAGGGAACCTTATAGGGTAGCATAGTATCCTCACAAAATTTCTTAATAATAAACGTATCTACATGAGATTTAAGCGTGATGAACGCAACAGGCGTCTCACCGCTTCGGTCATCCTGTTTGCCAACAACACAAACGGAAGAAATATTAGATTGAGACATCAAATGTTCTTCAATTTCTCGAGGAAATACATTGAAGCCTTTCACAAATATTACATCTTTCTTTCTATCTGTTATAGATAAAAATCCTTTGCTATCTATAACTCCAATATCACCGGTATAAATAAATCCATCCCTTATAGTCGTTTTAGTTTCCTTACTATTTCCCTCATATTCTAGCATCATATGCGGGCCTTTTACTCGAATTTCGCCTACCTCACCAGATTTCAAAACTTGCCTTCCCGTTTCAATATCGACAATCTCAATTAAGGTATCAGGAACTGCTTTGCCTGCTGAACCTAGTTTGGTGCCATTTTCAACTGTATTTACGGATATAGGAGCAATTTCAGTCATACCGTATCCCTCATAAATTGGTATTCCAGTTTTTTCTTTCCACATTTTATGAACAGCTATAGGAAATGGTGCCCCTCCACCAGGGCATACCCTTAAACGAGGTATCTGACTTTTTTCAAATTTTTCCACAGAAAGTAAAGCTTGGTATATAGCTGGGGGACCTCCACCAAATACAGTAATTTCTTCGCTGCTGAGTTTTTCAACTATAAGATTTGGGTCAAATACTTCTGGTATAAATACGGTACCAGACTTTAATAGTGGGTTGGTCACGCCAGTAAGAAACCCATAGATATGCGTAAATGGCGCTACAACTAGCCACTTTTCGTTAGGCGTTGTTGGCCATCCCCACTCCATTCGATCAACCATCGAAGTTATACATTTATGCGAATGATTAATTTGCTTGGGAATACCGGTTGTACCACCAGAAAATAAGATAGCTCCTACTTCGGCACTTTCACATCGAAAATCCGATTCATTTATATTTGATGCTTCTATATTTAGATAGTCTTCTATCTTCACGGTTATACTATCTTCTTGTGGAAGTGCTTTATCCGAAATTAGTAGTGATGGCTCTAAATTATCTATCAGCTTACCTAAGGCAATATCAGGTAACAGATAATTGAATAATGCAGGTCTGTTTCCAGAGATAAGAATGGCAAAGTAAGAGATTAAAAATAGAATAGAATTTGGGAGAAGTATTCCAATTGGCTCATTTTTTATTTTTTTATAAGCGATCTCCTTTGAAAGTTTAATGCACGCAGCGATAAAATGTTGATAAGTAAATTGATGACAAGCAGTCTTACAGTATGTTTTGAACGGATTATTATTCGCTGCATGAAATAATAGATCGAGAACAGTAGTAGCTTTAAAATTCATTTCCATTTACCGATTAAAAATCAAAAGACACTATAATTTCAACAACTTTATTTTTAAAAGTTTTTATCAGATTTTTTTGGTTAGCAGACTTTTCTCAGCTATGTTAAAATTTAAGCCTATACGTTAAGAAATGATTAATAATCAATGGAGAAAAAAAATGTTGGGTCACCTTGGGTTACTTTCAGAGCACGCGGCCAAAAAGTTTGGTGAAAAGGAAGCACTTATTTTTGATGAACAAAGTTTCTCGTTTCGAGAGTTACACAATATGGTTGAAAAATTTGGTGCAGGCTTAATATCGATGGGCGTTAAAGAGAAAGACGTAGTAACTCTTTATGCGTCAAATAGTTGGGAATGGATTGTTAGTTATTTTGCTATCGCAAGGATTGGAGCCGTTATCAATCCTGTAAACACCATGTTGACGCCTTCTGAAATAATTTATGTTGTGAATGATTGCGGAGCAAAAACAATTATTTGTTCAGAAGACAAAATTCAAGCTCTTGAAGACATAAGAAAACATACGCAAGTTGTAAACATTATATCTTTTGGCAAAAAAACCAATGATATTCAATCATTTGGCTCGATTTTAACCAGAAATTTTTCTATTAAAAAGGAGCCAAACGTATCTCCTGGAGACTTATCTACAATAGCATATACCTCTGGAACAACAGGTCATCCAAAAGGCGCAATGCAATCACATGAAGCTGTGATACTGAACGGAAGTATGATGAGCCAACTTCATATGAGAGGACCAGATGATATTGTTGTCAGCGCTCTACCCTGTCCACACGTCTATGCAAATGTTTTAATGACTGGAATGATGATGTTTGGAACTAAACTAATTTTACATAAAACTTTTGACATAGATGAAGTTTTTGCATCAATAAAATCTTACAAGGCAACCATTTTTGATGGTGTCCCGACAATGTACATGTTCATGTTAAATAGCCCTAATATTAAAAATTCTGACTTGTCTAGTTTAAAGCGATGCTATGTTGGTGGTCAAACAATGCCGGTTGCTACGATGACTGCGGTAGAAAAAGAGTTTAAAGTGCCTTTAATAGAACTTTGGGGAATGACTGAAATAGCTGGACTGGGAGCAACATTTCCACTTTTAGGTCCTAACAAACATGGATCAATTGGATGTGCGATCCCCTATTGTAATTTAAAAATTGCAGATGTAGATGATTGCTCAAAAGAAATGGATATGGGCGAAGTGGGGGAACTTATGGTTAAAGGCCCTATAACTATGATGGGCTATTTTGGTGATGAAGAAAAAACTCGGGAGACGTTAGAACCGGATGGGTGGTTACACTCAGGTGATTTGGCTAAGATGGATCAAGACGGTTGTGTTTATATCGTTGATAGAAAAAAAGACATGATAATAACAGGAGGCTATAATGTTTACCCTGCAGAAATAGAGAGAGTTTTAGCTGCCAATCCAAAAGTAGCACTTGCTGCTGTTGGGAAACAAAGCGACAAGCTTAAGGGAGAAATTGCAAAGGCTTACATCGTCTTAAAAGAAGGTGAACAAGCTACCGAGGAAGAGATGATTGCCTTTTGTCGGGAAGAGCTAGCAGCTTACAAATGCCCCAGAAAAATTCAATTTGTAATGGATGTTCCAAAGACTAGTACAGGAAAAATCATGAGAAGAGAACTCAGCACTTTAGATAGCCTTAGTTAATCTTAATAATGCAAATAATTTTCTGAAGTTAATACTTTTTTATTTTGTGAATTGAGTATTTGATAATAAAAAAATTAACCCAAATATCAATATTTCACGCTTCCTTATTTTTTTTACTTTTTTACTGGGACATCTCACTTGATTTTTACAAAAAGAAGTATACGAAATACACTTTTTTCTGAAGACATACAAATTACTGAGACCTAATTTTTATTTTACTAACACATAACTTCTATATACATCAAGTATATAGTCTGCTTTTAAGTGAAGATCGATCGGCACTGTATTAATGTAAAAACTTCAGCTAAAACCTTTTTAACTTTTAGGACTTCAAATGGAAAATTATGAAAAAAGTAGCAACAAATAAAATGACAAAAAATCAGATTAAATTAGAATTATAAATAGTCTTTTTAAAGACCTAGTCACGCCTGTAATGTAAAGTGCTACTTTGCAAAGTTGACTTACAAGGTTGGAAAGGAGATCAGGAATGAAGACGACTCGACAATTTTTTTTTGTCAATGTAGCATTTAGGTAGATAAATTTGTAAGTAGACGCAGTAAAATGCTGTTCCATTAATAGAAATAAAATTAGATCGAGTATGGATAAGTTGAGTAATTACAAGAAACATTATCCGAAAAAAGAAGATATTAATCTTCTGATAAAATTATTTAACAAAAGAGCTTTTGAAGAAGTAGCTCAACGAGTTCTTATTTTACAAAAACAGTATCCCAACTCTCCTGAACTATTTCAAATTCAAGGTGATGTAAGTTTTAAATTGAAAAACTATTCGCTAGCGCTGAGGTCTTATGATTTAGCAATTTTCCATGACAAAAAAAACCTCATAGTGCATTATAACATTGGTAAAACGAAATATGAATTGGGAGATTGGAAAGGCTCGATCGAAAGTTATAAAAAAGCGCTTCCAGTAAAAAATCTCAAAGACAAAATCTATAATAATATTGGCACAGTATTTAATAAGTTTGGCGAAATAGAAAATGCGGTAAAGTATTTTAGATTGGCCTCAAAATTTAACCCAACTTCTGCTGATATTTTTTTTAACCTCGGTAATGCCTATAAGTTATTAGGTAAATGGGAACACTCAAAGAGTGCTTATTTGATGGCAATTAAGCATAATGCTGGTCACTGGCAGGCTCTAAATAACTTAGGCAATGTATTTGTCGAAACAGAAGAAATCGATAAAGCCAAAAAATGTTTTTTAAACTCAATAAAATTAAATCCATCAAATTCCCAAACTTATGTCAATTTGGGTTCGATGCAATTTAAGAAAAAAGATTTTATCCCTGCTGAAAAAAGTTTTGGCAAAGCATTAGAATTAAATCCAGAAAGCATTGATGGGTTAATTGGATTGGGTCAAGTTAAGCATGAGTTAGGATTATTTAAAGGCGCCTTGGGGCTTTTTAGAAAGGCTTCTTCCATTGATAAAAGTAATCAAATATCAAAATACAATGAGTCACAAATTTTACTTAAAGAGTTAAATTTTGATGAAGGCTGGCAAAAGTATGATTGCAGATGGAAAATGAAACCACTAAGTAACATAAAATGGCCAATACAAAATATCACTTTGTGGGAAGGGCAAAAGAATTCGAATGTTATACTGTGGAGAGAACAAGGCGTAGGAGATGATATATTTTTTTCTGCTCTTCTCCATGAGGCGTTAATAAACTCTGATTCTTTATCTGTTTACGTAAACTCTCGTTTGTTATCACTTTTTCAAAGGTCAATGCCTGAGATAAAATTCCTCACCTTAGAAGAAGCGATAAAGCAAAAAGAAACTTACCAATATCAATTACCTTTAGGTAGCTTACCTAAAATCTTCCGCAATAGCTATAACGACTTCCGCAAAACAAGAAAGGGTTATTTGAAACCTGATAGAAAGAGAACAGTCGCTCTCCGAAAAGAGCTGGGAATATTTAACAAAAAAGTGATTGGTATATCCTGGAAAAGCTTCAATTCGAATAACATGATTAAAAAAAACCTGGAACTTAAATCAATTATGAACATTCTAAGCAAAGAAAATGTCTTTATTTTGAATTTACAATATGGGGATGTACATGAAGAAATTTCAAAATTTAATCAGAATAATAGTGTTAGAGTTCATACATGTCCTTCAGTTAACAATAAAGATGACCTAGATGGATTAGCTTCTTTGATAGATATATGTGATCTCGTTGTTTCAACTTCTAATATCACGATCCATCTTTCGGGAGCTTTAAATAAAAAAACTTGGGTTCTATTACCATATGTTACAGAATTTTGGTGGTTTTTGGATAGGTCCGATAGCCCGTGGTATCCAAGTCTAAAGCTTTACAGGCAAAAATCAGTGGGTAGTTGGACCGAACCACTATCTGACCTAGAACACGATTTCGTCGAATGGTTATTAGATAAAACAGTCTGATGAAATCATAAACACCACGTTTCCCTAAACAGGAAAGAAACACCATTTTTGCCTACCCTTATAAGTTGTTCACGAAGACTACTCACAAATCAATAGGATATCATATTAGATGGTCTCCCCAGAGAGAATGGAATTCCCTATCTACTGATTTTACAAATCAGTTGCCCTACCAGCTATGATTAGCTTTTCTTAGCTGCTTGTCCTATAGTTTAACATAGATTTACACATCTATTCAAAGAATTTGGTCTACATAGCCCATGCATGGTACATAGAGGTACTCACGTACTGCGTTCTTGTTGTGTGGAGTAGATGGGGTATTTACAACTAAATTTGATGAGTTCATAGTATAAACTGTTGTTTATGAAAATGGGTTTTATTATTCAATTGTCTAAAAACATTCATCAAAATGATAAACACAAAACCTTTTATCTTTCTGTTGGTGAAGAAAATAACAAAAAAATATATTTTATTCATGGATGGCCAGAACTCAGCATCGTTTGGAAAAATAAATTAGTTTTTTTTCAAATCTTGGTTTTTATGCAATAGCACCAGATATGCGAGGCTATGGTTTATCATCTGTTTACAATAAGCATACTGATTATACTCAAGAGAAAATTGTCAAAGATATGATAGATCTTCACGCTCATTTAGGAGGAGGAGAGGCAAAATGAGTTAGGCATGATTGGTGTTCACCAGTTGTTTGGAAAATTGGGTGCCATCATGATGAGTATGTAGAAAAAATTGTAAGCTTGTGCGTACCAATAGAAATGATGGAAAATGATATGATGCTATCGAGAGTAGATAGGCAGCCTTGTCCAAAAGACGAATTTCCTTATGGGCAATGGGAATACCAATTTTTTTATCGAGAAAACTTTGAGGAAGTACAAAAACAGCTGGAAGCCAAATCATATAATACTGTTAAATGTTTATTTAGAAGTGGCAGTAAAGAGACTTTAAACAAACGTGCCCAAACTGTTTTTGTAAGAAAGTATAATGGTTGTTTAAAGACGGATTAGCACCAAATATTTCCTTGGATGAGAATGTTTTATCTAAAAAAGAGCTTGCAATATATTCAAAGCATCTGTCCAAGAATGGGTTTTTTGGTCCTGGTCCATGGTATATTACTACTAAGCTTAATAGTGAGTATTTTAATAAAAACACTTAAAAAACTCCATAAGCCAGTTCTTTTCATCCATGCAAAATATGACAGAGTTTGTGATACTTGTCATACAAACTTGGCAGACCCTATGGAGAACGTTGTTCTAACTTAAAGGAGGAGACAATCAATAGTGGGCATTAGATGGCCCAAGAAAAACCTGATGAAGTAAATAGTACCATAAAAGAGTGGCTAAAGATTTAAGAGTTAATCAATTTCAATAGCGTTACTTATTTCTCTCCAAACCATACCCTTTTTGTATAGTTGAATCTGCGTAATTCGGTACTTTTTACCATTTTTCTGAGTTACAACATGCTTAAACGCCATCATGTCTTCATCCTCATGTAATAATTCATGCTGATTAATAGCTTGCTTTGACCCAAACTCTTTTTCCAATTTTTTTACATGCTCCTCACGATCCATTAACTCCGTCTCTTTAATGTACATAAAATCGTCATGAAGCCATTCCTCCATTTCTTTCCAATTTCGCTGCTCCACAAGCCTTAAAACTTTTTTGTACTTTTCCAATAAGATCTCCAACAATTTTTGCTAAGCATTATTCTATTTTAATTACGACTCCTAATCTAATTGTTTTTCATTCTGTTCTAAGTTAAAATTCCATCGCCCTCGCAGGTGAGAAAGGGGTGATCAGGAAGTATGTTCTTGGAGTGTGTAGCAGAGTGGTTTTTATATAAAAAAAATACCTATTAAAAACCCAATAGTATGTCACGCAGGTTACCGCTAGGTAGAGCGGGATAATGGAACTTATCGACTATCCCCTCTCGGCTAACCTACTAATGCCACCCCCTTTCGTTTGATGCATTTTTACAAATTTTTTCTGTGGCTCACAATCACAGCTTTATTTGGTACCAGAATCTCCCATTCTTAAGAATGCCACAACACAAATATATACATTATTTTATATAATATTATCAATTAGAAAAAAAAAATTATGGATTTCGCATCACGGTATATGGATCGCACCAATGCAAATTTGCGTTTTAAACAGTCCTTTCGCGTAATTTCATGTTTCTCGCGTAGATGATGGCGAATTGCGTACTGTTGAGGAAGGCTTCGTTGGATGGATACCTAACGCCTAATACTTCATCAATGTCTTGTGATCCACACTACTTGACCATTTACTGGTGTTCGTCAAAGAATTTTCACTCAACCTCGCTAACCATTCGACTTATGCTCTGCATATATTCTTTGTATAGAGCGCTATCAGAAAAACCTGCGGTGCTAGAATATTTTATTTAGATTTAGCATGAATAAAGGTCCAGCATTAGCCTTTTTTATCGGATAATTGCATTCGTTCAATAGTAGAAAAATTCACGTTTGGTAGTTCATGATCACTCATTTTTTATTCTCCCTTTTCCCATTATTCTCTCAAAAACTATTCCTCATAACAATGGAAAATCACAACATGATCGGATAAGTAATTGTTTCGTCCTGCGGTCTGGAGAAGTCGCATATCGTTGTGAGAATAGCCTAAAAAATCTCTATAGTCGAATTCAAAAAGAAGCAGCTATCAAGGCCATTGTCTTAGCTTGACTAGCAAGAAGTTTACGCAATCCCTGCACTATTCGAGTATAACTGTAATAGCGTGTGAGATCTTATGGTATGCGCTTTGGAAAGTAGTAGATACCAGTTTATCCAAATAAATATGCTTTATTTTGGTCTAACCCTCACATGTTTAACACATGGGGGGTGTGCAGGTAGAATGTTCTTGGAGTGTGCAGCAGATGGGGTATTTACAACTTTACCCATTAAGTTCATTATAAAAACTGAATTGGGGACACTATATGAACGCCGAAATAGACCGTAAAATAGCAGTAATATTTGTAGCTGATGTAGTTGGTTATTCCAAACATATGGAAAGAGATGAAAACGCTACAATCAAGAGTTATAATGCTTGTGAGAAAATCCTCAATAAACTTTTAAAAAAGTACAAAGGTTCTGTATTTAATACCGCTGGTGACTCGGTTTTGGCAGAGTTTCCAAGTGCCGTGAATGCAGTTGAGTGCGGAGTAGATTTTCAGAACGAAGTTAAGAAAAGAAATGCGTCAGATAAGACTGATGTAAAACTAGAGTTTCGTCTTGGTATAAATATGGGAGATGTGGTTAAGAAAGACAATAACCTAATAGGCGATGGAGTAAACATTGCAGCTAGACTGGAAGCACTATCTCAACCAAATGGAATTTCTATTTCCAAAAGTGTTTATGACTTTGTTGTACCTAAAACCAAAATGAGCTTTAACGATTTGGGTGTACAAAAGGTAAAACAAAATGAGTTCCATGCTTTTGACATTCTTCTTGACCCTTCTCATAAGAGAAAACTGAAGACGAGAGCTAAATCCTATGTGCCTATAATAAGTGCCATTGCAGCAGCGTTGATGATTGGTCTTATAATTTTTTCCTTCCTAAATTTAAATGATAACTCTCCGATCTCCGCTAATAATCAAACAGATATAGAAAATCAGAGAGTATTAGGGCGTACTTTGTTAATCTCACCCTTTGTTAATAGAAGTGGCTCTGATACCTATGATTACTTATCCGAAGGTATCACAGATCATCTTATTTCATCGATATCCTCTACTGTTTTATTGAATATTGTTCCCAGGCAGCAAAGTTTTATTACTAAGGAAAAGAACTATTCATTTTCTCAATTAAGAGAAGAAATGAATGTCAGTTTCATCCTCAACGGTAGCACTTATGTTTCAAATGAAAAATTCAGAATTAATTTTGAACTAATTGGACTAGAAAAAAATGAAATTTTATGGTCCGAAAGTAGAGAGTTTTTTTTAGAGAACTTTTTTGACGCTCAAGATGAAATTGAATTCTTGGTAAGACGTGTATTACAGTCAAAACTAACCATGGGAGAGTCATATTCTTCAACAATAGCAAGATACTTTAAAGATCGAAGTGAATATCGTACTGTGCTTAAACTTATAACCGAGCCCTACAAAGATAATTTCTTTGTTACAGAGACATATGCTGAGCCTTTTAAGTTACTAGTGGATAGAAATCCTAATAATTCGTTTGCGCATCTTCTATATGCTCAAGCACTGTTAAAGCAACAAAGAGCAGGGAAACTTGCTTTCAAAGATTACATATTGATGCAAAATACAATTCTTAAAGCAAAAGAATTAGATCCAGACAACTCAGCTGTATACCCAGTTTTAGCCTCTATAGGAGCTTGGACAATGGGAATGAATATAGTTGAAGCGCAAGAATACAATTTAAAAGGGGTGGAGTTAGGGCCAGATAATTTTTTAACACTTTTTCTCGCTGGCAGTAATTTTGATGTAGGAAGAATTTCCGATGCAATATCTTACCTATTGAGAGCCAAGCAAATTGCGCCCTTTGGGCCACACGATGTAGAACCCCAGCTTATAAGAGCATATCTATATGCCAAAAAACAAGTCACAGACTCAGTTTCTAAAGCTGAAAAAATTGCTACAGAAATGATGACCCATCCGGAGGACTACAAAGTTTTTTGGGGAAACGTTTACTCTGTATATATCAGAGCACGCACAAAAAGAATTCCAGAAGCAAAAAAGATATTAGACAATTTTTTGAAACAAAAGGAAGTTTCAATAAGAGAAGTATTAAGAAAAATTAAGAATGCAAATTACGCTGATAAGGTTTTTACTGACTATATTTCTTACATTTTAATTTTGACATACAATGTAAGTCTACTCGAGGAATTAAAGAATGAATTTTTAATTGATGATACTGAATTTGACGAGGAGAGGCTCAATAAGTTGAAACGGGAGTTTAAAGTACCATGAGTGTTGGGAGGGTTGGCATGTTTAACTTTTTCACTGAAGCTGACTGTAAGAAATTTATCGCAATGCATACCACAAAAGTTCCTGAGCTATTAGAGCGAGGATTATAAGAAATTACTTGGGTAAGGGCTAGTTCAGATTCAGTGTTAATGTTTATTATTTTTGAAACAAAGGAAAAAGGTGACGAGCTTTTTAGCGAAATGTCTAAATGGAGGGAACAGTATGATTTTAAAATCAAAGATACGATCGTGTTTGACGGTGATGTTATTCAACAGTTGAGAAAATAATAAATACAACAGCAAACTGCATAGCTTTTGTGAGGCACTACAATGACCGACACAAATCTAATGCCATGTAATACTTTTACCTTAAAAACCGAAGCTAAAATGCTTCTTCACATTAGGTAGTGAGTAGAAAAAGGAACACACCTTTTTGTAAAGCTCAAAGAATGGAGATGTATTAGATTTTGCTATAATCGAATATGGAATAAAAAGGGGACTTATAAGACAGTAACTTTGTTTTAGTATGAAAGTCCTCAAGCATATAAGGTTTGTCAAAAAGCCATTGATAATTTTCGTCAAAGCACCATGAAAGAACTGGAAACAATAGCCCAGTTATTGAGTCTAGTAGAAACGTCATTCTTTAACTTCTCCATTAAAATTAATTAGTTCAGAACACTCATCATTGTGTTGTAGCACCAAATGTTTCTTGGATGCAATAACGCGTTAAAGCAAAGTGAGCAGGTAATATGCTTTTGGAGTGTGCAGCAGATGGGGTGCTTTTTTACATATGCTAACTCCAATCCTTTGACAAATAGCTAAATAAACTAAATCCTTACAATAATATAGAAAAAAGGTTTTGAAATGGAAGAAAATAATGAAGGTTTTGGTATAGCATTTGTAACGATAATATTCGTCGCATTTATATTACCTTCGATTGTACTTTTGTCGGTTGGAGATACATGGGATCGGTTTATAGATAAGTATGGTTCTGCTGTAACAACCGAGTGTTGGGAAAATAGTAAGCATGAAAAGGTTTGTCGAAGTGATAGACAGTGTAAATTTGGGCGTTTGTTTTGTATAGAAGAAGGTTTCAGATGGCAAGCCGATTAGTATCAATTTCAAAAAATATATTTGGGGAAAAATTTTATTCTTTCCCATTCAGTAGTAGTAGAAAGCCAGTTGACCCAGCCTTTCTGAACTAACTGATTTCTTTAAATTGTTTAGATGAGAAAAAAAGCTGAGCTGTTTTTATATCTTTGAACTCAACCAAGACGTCTCTTTGAAAGGAAGGACTGCCTTCTTTAACCACGCGTAATCCACCCTTTACCAAGTATTTCCCTCCAAACTCTTTAATAACATTACTAATTTTTGAGTAATATTTCTTATATTGGCTTTTATCACTTATCGTTATTTGTCCTAATAAATAGCGCTTCACCATTCTGTTTTTATTAGTTCACTATAAAATTGAAAATTGTATTAATCATATCCACCTTCTGACTATTTTCTTGTACTCAATATATTCGTCGCCAAAAATATCTAGCAGAGCTTCCTCTTCAGGAATTATTTGCAATATATTAAGTAGAAAAATAAAGGCGAAAACTATTACAACCCCCATCCAAGTTCCAAAAAAAATTGTTGCCGCAATAGTTAATAAGACAAGCCCCAAATACATGGGATTTCTTGAATAACGATACATCCCATCTGTTACTAGTACAGTAGTTTCTGAAGGGATAAAAGGACTAATAGTTGTTTTATGTTTTGCAAATAACCAAAAAGAAGGTATGGCGCATGCCAATCCAGTTAGCACGACTAAGATACTTATTAATGTTTGATAACCAAAACTAATAGGTTCAATAATGAGGGAAGATAAATAAATTATGGCTATCATTACAAGTGCTATAATTGGTGGTGGTATTTTTGTTTTCATTTCAAACATTCCTTCTTAATTTTTTAGTCTCGGAGAAGCCCAAAGGGGCTAAGAGTTTAATTTACCTCAATTAACAAATTATTTCACTGGGTGATTATCTGGCGTTTTCGGATTATACATTGGATGCGTATCATGCTTTTCAGCAGTAAAAGTTTGAATAAATGGTGCTTTTGTACGACAAAAATTCTCAACATGTGGTTCAAACCAAAATGTTGGAGGGTCAAAGCTTCCTCCGGGAATAGCTACCATACCTTGGAAAACATTAAGCCTCAAAAAGATAGTTGAACCACAATTTTTACAAAAATTTAACGTAACTACATTCCCTGACTCAGTATTATTTTCATATTCAGATAATTCTCCAGATTTTAATATGACCTTATCTTCTGGGAACCAGACTTGCGTTCCAAATGCACTTCCCGTGTATGTTTGGCAATATCGACAATGACACATTATTGCTCTTGGGGACTCCCCCTTTGTCTGATAGCGACTTTTGCCGCAAAGGCATCCTCCAGTTCTCAATATCTCCTCAGTCATAATATTCTCCATTTGGTCATTTAATAAACTATAATACTATTAGTTTTCAAACTGAACTATTTTATCTTTCTCTGGTGTTTTTCAATATTATTCCCAATTATTCAAAATGTCGCATTTGATAAATTACAAATTGATGCTGGTGTTTATACAAGTGTGTAATGACAAGTTTAATGTTTTTAGGCATGTTGGGATATTTTGGCTTCAAAGAAGCCAAGTGGATTGTAACGACGGTTTACCAAAATAGAACATCAATCTCTAAGAATATCTTCCAAGCCTACAATCTACCTGAGACGTTGTATCAGCGTGTAAGATTATATGGAAAAAGAGACTACAGAATTTCTCCAAATTTCGTTAGATTTAAAATAACATCTTCTGTCTTCAATCGAATCATGGTCTGATAAAACGGAAGGTAGTCCTCCAACATCCTGATGTTGCAAAATGTAAAACTGTAGGTGATACTTTTGAGATGAAATTTATCCTAATGGCTATTGTAATAACTTCCTACTTACCTTCTTTTTCTGTGAGAGAAGAAGAATGTCAAGCAGGGAAAGATGACCGTTGGAAGCACTATAGTGGTTGTGGCATTGAGGAGCCTCAAAAAGAACAAAAATCATATGGATTGAAGTTATCTTGACAAGAACGGCACTTTCCTTAACATCCTTGTGTCTCTCATCTATATTTAGATAATTGAAAGGGATTAAATGTTAGACGTAATAAACCACGAGTTGAATAGAAGGATCGCTGGATTACGAGCACTATGTATAGTTATCTCTGCTATTGCTATGTTAAATCTAATTAGGTGGATACTTGCTCCAACGGCTCAATTACAATTTGTAAATCAGGGACAGATGCTACTAAATCTTACTTCTTTTCTTATTTTTGGTTTATTTATACAGTATCTTAAGGCCAGTAATTATCGCATTCTATCGATTGCTACTCTTTTACTGTTCCCTGCATATTATTTTATATTTGATCTTTTAATCGATATGGATACTAGATATGTAAATCCTGAATTAATTGGATTAGGTCGGTCTCTAAATACTTCTCCGTTGGTTCCAATGACATTTGTGGTACTTGGTACTCTTTTCTTGAGAAGTTCTCTAATAATAGTTTTTATTGGTTTTTTTACTGTTATGTTTGGCTGGGAAATATACCAAGTTGTAAACGATGAAAGAACTTATTTTGAATCAAACTTTGATGTTCTTCAAAGAGACGGGTTTGCAATTAATACTTCTATTCTCATTATTTGGATGAATGTCTGGGTTATTATTAGCATTGTTTGTTGGTCTGTAGTTTACCTAGTAGACAGACTAATGGGGGACGTAGTGAAATTTGAAAAAAGTACTGCACAATTTGGGAGATATTTTTCGCCAGCAATTAGGCAAAAGATTCAAGAGTCAGATTTAGAAGTAAAAGAAAATGAAAATAACTCACAACTGGTGGCGGTTTTATTTACAGATATCGATAGTTTCACAGAACTATCTGAGAAAATGAGTTCTAAAGAAATTATTGATTTGTTATCTGAATATCAGGACAAAATGATAAAACCTATATTTAAGAACGCAGGAACCGTCGATAAGTTTATAGGAGACTCTGTGATGGCTACCTTTGGTACTCCCACCAGCCAAGGAAATGATGCCCAAAATGCTTTCAACTGTGCAAGAGAAATGCAAATCGCAATGAGACAATGGGTTAAGGAAAGAGAGGACAAACAACTGCCTATTGTATCTCATAGAATTGGCATCCACTTTGGTAGCTGTGTCGTCGGCAATATTGGTAATGAAGACAGAAAAGAGTTTACAGTGATTGGTGATGTGGTGAACGTTGCGAATAGAGTGTGTGATATTTGCAAGGAGTTAAAATGTGATTTTGTTGTAACGGAGGATCTGAAAAATAGGCTAAATGAGACTCTAAATGCTGAAGAAGTAAAAGATTATGGAATAAGGGGTAAAAAAGATAAAATCACTCTCTACAAAGTTCAAACCTGATGCTCCTTTATCTCCCTACTTTGTTTCAATTTGCCTATGTTGAATATTAAATAGGGGAAAAACATAGTTTCTGTAGAAGGAAAAGTATTTTCAAAAGAAGGAAAGTAGGCAGAGACGGTTCTGTATACCTTAGTCTTAACCTCTTTAATTTGATTAGCATAACAGAAAATCTCATCTGCTGCTCACTCCAAGAGCATACTACGTGATTACCCCCAGTGGTCTACCACAGGTATAGACAAAATTAAGCAAGCTCACAAGAAAATGTTTTATCAATTAGTTCCCATTATGCATTGGAGAAAAAAGATTTTCTTAAATATTGACAAAATGGACATATTCAAATAAGAAGTTCACTTTTAATACTATTCCTTGTGAGAATTTTATGGAAACAATACTAATTGAGTCTGGGTATTATTCCCATTTGTTTAATGATGACCCTGTAAGGCCTCACTTAACAGAAGAATTTAGGTTATCCAACAATAGACTGGGATTAGCTTTAATTGATAATCAAAATTGTAAGGCGGCAGTCTGCATCGCAGTTTCTAACGAAGTTCCGATAAATGAAATTGAATTAGATGAGTTCTCCTCGGATAAGACAAACATTGAAAAATCGATAGCAATATTTTATACAATTTGGAGTTACGATAAAGGATGTGGTCGTAAGATGTTATTTAATGCTGTAGATTGGCTTCAAAAGAATAGACCTGAAATTAAGCGCTTCGTTACGCTGAGTCCAAAGAATAATATGGCAAGAAATTTTCATCTGAAAAATGGAGCTAAAGAATTAAGTGTTAATTCAGATTCACTTAACTTCGAGTACTTTATATAGATTACGGTTCTGTCCAATTATTACTACATTGTAACCGTGCATTCTACAAACATACTACCTGTACACCCCCGTGTTCAATGCGTGGTAGGTATAACTTTAACTGTAAAACAAACTGTGAGACAAATCGAGCCTTTTGACATAAACACGTAGATACCTAATTTACTGTTATTGCTGTATTTCATTTGCTATTGGTTCATTTCTAGAGTCTTTACTCCAGATCACCGATTTTTTTCAAGCCATAAATAGTTTTTTTATGAAGTTCTTCATTATAGTTTTTCAAGGATGCCTCAAATCTTACCAAATTTAGGCCCCTTTTTTTTGCCCTCTCAAGATATTTTTTTGCGTTCTCCATATTCCCTTTATCTTGCTCAAGAAACGCATATATAGCCAATACCCAGCTACCCATATCTTTAGCCTCAATGTCGTCCCCGATAAGTTTATATATTTCTTCAATCTGTCCGTCTTTGTACAAACGCACCACGAGGGTGGTTGTAATAAACCACCCAAAGTCGTTCGGAACAAGCTCTAAAGCGCTTCTTGTCGATGCAATTCCTTTTTTTAATTCCCCACAATTTTCATAAACACCTGCAGCTATTGTCAGCGTATCAACGGTACTACCCAGCTGCTCCGTTTTTATAATGTCAGCCATAGAGTCTTTACAACTTCTGCCAAGATATTGTACACCAATTAACGCTCTTCCTGCTAATATGTCGACAGAATTAGGTTCAATCTCAATTCCTCTATCAAGAGTGTATTTCAGACGCTTCAAATCTTTCTCTTTATTTTTGCTGAGACCAAAATTTAATTTTTGGTAAAGCTGCCAAGACTCTGCAATTAAAATGTTGGGTTTTTCTTCTGGATAGGAAGCCCGCAGCTCTTCCAATATTCTTAGTGAATTCAAGTATCCATTCTGTGTAAACTTTCGCCACTCATTACGCCAATTTAAAAATTTAATGAAATCCTCCATTGACTTCCATTGTTTTACCCAATCACTTCCCTGGGCACTACCAACACCAAGATCTATTGAGAGTGCACTTAAAATTTCATTACCAAGCTCATCTTGAACTTTAAATATGTCTTCCATATTAAAATCTTTTTTCTTTGATAATGTAACTTTGGCAGCTTTCAAATCAGTTATTTCAAGATTTAAACGAGCATTATTGCCCATTACTTGCATTGAGCCTCTGATCAAATAATCAACGCCATAATCTTCTCTTATTAAATTATCAAGCATTTCCGTTTTTTGGGCATGATAGCTGGTGCTACTGGATAATACTTTTATCGCCTGATAGCTTGAAAGAGTAGAAATCATGCTTTCCGTAATGCCTCTAGCAAATCCTTTTTGATCATCCGATAAGCCAGAGGTTTCAATAGGCATTATGAGCAGTATCGGTTTTGATGAAGTTTCTAAAGCAACGGGTTGTTTGTCATTTTCAACTGAAGTAATAAAATAGAAAACTCCCACC
>CACIAQ010000010.1 GCA_902584635.1 uncultured Alphaproteobacteria bacterium | reverse complement strand
ACTGGAAAAACTTTTATAGCAATTTGGATAAAGATCGACCGATCGAAGAAGTTTGTGCTTTGTTGAAGTCTTTGCTTAAAGATGACAATAATCAAATCATTTTTTGCACCGGTAGGGTTGAAGACTATAGGGAAAAAACAATTGAACAGATAAATAAAATATTAAAAGGTAGTAAAAATATTGATATGGATAGTTGTTTGTATATGAGGCCAAAAGGAGATTACAGAAAAGATTTTGTGGTAAAAAGGGATCTCTATAAAAGAATGATTGTTGATGGGTTTAACCCAGTCCTAGTATTTGAAGATAAAATTACGGTTGTTGAAATGTGGAAGGAGATCGGTTTAAAATGCTTAAGGGTTACAGGAGCTTAATAATTTAGAATGAAAATGAAACGCACTATAATAAGGCCAAATGGGGTGCCAAATTCTATATCTGAGCAGGTTGCAACCCCTATTATGCCATCGGTTGTTTATGCTTCTCAATCTCCCAATGCACTAGATGAACAATATGAAGGCAAGCAAAAAGGTTATACATACGCAAGAGAAGGGCATCCTAATGCAGAAATCTTAGCTCGTTTCATTGATAAACTTGAAGGGAGTTCCACCGGTCTAGTTGTAAGTTCAGGAATGGCTGCCATTTCGTCTCTTGTTATGGGTACCTTGTCTTTGGGAGACCATATTTTAGGGGGTAGCCAATTATATGGTCGTACATTGAGACTGATGCATGAAGATTTGCCTAGATTTGGAATACAAACGTCGTTCGCTGATCCAACAAATATTGTCTCAGTTAAATCAGAGATTAGAAAAAATACAAAAATGATCTTAATTGAGTGTGTGTCTAACCCAACACTTAGGGTTGCTGATATTGAGGGTATCGCAAATTTATGTAAAAGAAACAATATTTTATTGGCTATTGATAATACATTTACAACACCTGCATGCATTAAGCCTTTTGAGTATGGCGCCGATTTTGTTATTCACTCTATTACTAAGTTGTTATCTGGTCACTCCGATACCACATTGGGGTATGTTTCATCAAAAGATCAAAACAAGATGGAGGCGATTTACAACTTTTCCGTTTCAATTGGTGCAACACCCAGTCCTTTTGATTGTTGGCTGGCTGAAAGAGGTCTTGCTACATTTGAATTAAGATTTGAAAAAGCTCAAAAAAACGCAGAAATCCTTGCTGAAGCCTTGAAGAAAAATCGCAAGATTAAAAAAGTACTTTACCCCACCATGTCAGAGCACCCTGATAGTTCACTTGCAAAGCATCTCTTAAAGGGAAATGGCTGCAATATGGTGAGTTTTGAAATCGGTGATAATAGGATAGATGCAAATAAATTTATTGAAAATATAGAGGGTATAGCATTTGCTCCCACATTAGGAGATATTGGAACTACAATATCGCATCCCGGAAGTAGTTCACATAGATACCTTAATCTAAGTGCTCGTAAAGAGCTTGGTATATCCGAAGGCTTTTTCAGAGTATCTGTTGGTCTTGAAGATCCAGATGAATTAGTAGGCTCTATTGAAAGAGCGTTACAAGCAATATAGCTTCTACCATCAGAAAAAGTCTAAATTATTAGGTTTATAAAACGTTTTAGCCTTTCGCAAGACAGGTTTATCATCTTATCAGGAACCGTTAAACTTATGCGTACCAAATGGTGGGCATTTTCTCCAAATGATGTGCCTGGCATGAGAGCCAATTTTTCTTCATCTAGAAGTCGTTTAACAAAAGCATCGCTACTTAGTCCTGTTTTAGATATATCGGCAAGTAGGAACATTCCTGACTGCGGCATTATTGGCTCCACTTTATTTGTTTTTTCTAGAGATTCATAAATATTTACGGCCCTATGATAATATGAGTCCCTCATTTCTTTTGCAGTATGAAAATCATTTTCAAGCGCATATGCTGTCATATCTGCTATGAATGGTTGGTTGCCAAATAGCATTGTTTCAGAAAGAGGCAAAACCGCATCGCAAAAGTCTTTGGGACCAACCAACCATCCACTTCTAAACCCTGGCGCTGCATGTGATTTCGATATACTTGAGACAACAATAGTACGATGCAATGCGTCTCGAACATTTAATGGTGAGTAAAATTCTGTCATATTTTCAAAATCATAAATTAGGGATGCATATACTTCGTCTGAGATTATCCACAAATCGTTTTTGAGACAAACCTCAACAATTTCTTCTATTTCTTTTTTAGTCAATAATGCTCCAGATGGATTATGTGGATTATTCAAAAGAAGAACTTTGCTTTTGCTTGTTACAGAGTTGGCTAAATCGCTAGGATTCATTCGAAAACTATTTTCTTTTTTAAGTTGTATTCTTTTCACCGTTCCGCCTGCAGCGGCTACAACGCCTTCATAGGTAGCGTATAGCGGATCTCCTAAAAGAACCTCATCGCCTTCATTAACTAAGCCCATAATCGACGCAAAAAGTGAGGTTTGAGTGCCAGGGAAACACAAGACATTACTTTCGGTTATATTAAGCCGACATTCGTCATTATACTTATTTACTAGGCTGGAAACTAAGTTTTGTTCTCCTCTTCCATTGGAATAACCTGTTCTACCTTCTTTAATGGCCTTGATCGTAATGTTGGCAAGTTCGTCTGAAACTGAAATATCAGGCTGGCCTATGGTCAACAAAATTACATCAGGATCAATTTCAGCCATTTTCTTTGCTTTCAAATGGGGCATCCATTTTTCAGAGCCTAATTTTGCCACTCTTTTTGTTATTGATGCGAATTGCACGATATTTAAATTCCTTTTAACGAAAAAATACACTATTTTCTAAAAGACATGACCTCAACATGCAAGTTTTTGTCTGCTCTTTTCTTCTTTACAAGACTTTTATCGATAATAAAAAGTCGTGTCTATCTAATCTACCTCTTTGTTTTTTTTCTTAACGTTTTTCATTCTTATGCTCAGGAAACAGTTACCCCTAAGATCATAAGAAAAATTCCTCATGATAGTAACGCTTTTACTCAGGGTTTTATTGTAGACAAGGAAATATTTTATGAAAGTACCGGTCTATATGGAAATTCAAGTCTAAGAAAATATAAAAAGTACTCTGAAAAATTGATAAAAAAAATATCATTGAAGGATAAGTTTTTTGCTGAAGGACTTACTTTATTCAATGGTAGGCTTTATCAACTGACTTGGAAATCGGGAGTTATGTTCGTATATGATAAAACTACTTTCGAGATAATAAAAATTTTGTCGTATAATGGAGAGGGTTGGGGGCTTACTAGTAACAACAAATATTTAGTAATGAGTAATGGGAGTAACATTTTAAAATTTCGTGACCCGAGTACCCTTCAGATCATAAGGTCAATAGCGGTTACCTATAATGGATTACCAGTGAATAATCTTAATGAGTTAGAGTTTGTTGGAAATGAGATTTGGGCGAATATATGGAAATCTGACTTAGTAGCATGTATCGATAGTGCTACCGGTGAACTAGTTAGATGGATCGATTTTTCATCAATAAGTGAAAGAACTGGAGCTGAAGATGTATTGAATGGGATAGCTTATGATAAAGTTAAAGACCGAATTTTTGTAACTGGAAAATTTTGGAATTCTATATACGAAGTTTCAATCCAGGAGCAGTAATAACGCTCAAGTACTACTTAAATCTTTTCGGAGAGACTCTCTTTTGCAACTGTCCAAAGCTTGATTTTTCCCCTAGAATAATCTCACTAGCCATTTTGCTTGCTGCAGCTGACGTTTGAAAGCCATATCCTCCTTGACCTGCAAGCCAAAAGAAACTGGGAACAATGCTATCAAAGCCAATAACAAGGGTGCGATCAGGTGCAAAAGTTCGAAGTCCTGCCCAGCTTGATGTAATTCTTTTAACAGAATAGCTCACAACTTCCTCAAAATTGAAAATTCCTTTTGCTAAGTCTTCATCATTTGCATATGCGTCATGAGGAAAAGACTTGGTTTCTTCCGATGGGGAGACAATCATTTCTCCTGCATCAGGTTTTGCGTAAAAAGCTTCATTTAGTCCAAAAGCCATTGGCCAACTTTTATGATTACCACTATCATCAGGAGCAGGCACTCTAGCCATAGATCTTTTAAGAGGTAAAAAGCCCAAAGGTTCTATGCCACATTTCAATGCTAGTTCATCTACCCATGCTCCTGCCGCATTCACAATGACATCACAAATAAATGTTTTTCTATCCGTTGTAATGTGCCACTTCCCTTCTCTAAACTCAGCAGCAATTACTTTGGAGTTGGTATAAATTTCTGACCCGTTGGCCTTTATACCTTTTGTGAAATGTTGCAATAGTTTATCTGTATCAATATCGTAAATGTCCTCTTTGTATCCAGCATATTTTACCGCTTTATTATTGATTACTTCAATTAGGCTACGTGCATCGCTGACAGATATTTCATTGTGGGCAAAACCTGAACATTGCTCTTTAAATGCATATTTTTCGTCTTTTTTTCCTAAAATTAGGCTACCCCTTGGGGACAGAACATCTACGCCATCCTTAGAAAGAAAGCTTTTGCTTGCACTATTGAATTCCCGTATAACGTCGTTTCCGTAGTCTTCGATAAATGCAGCAGCGGATCTACTTGATGAGTGGTACCCGAGATTTCCTTCGGCCTCTAGCAAAGTCACCCTCGCTGATTTACTTAGTCTACCTGCAACCGAGAGGCCAGCAATTCCACCACCAACTACTAATATATCTACCATCCGAAGCTCATTCACTAGTCCATATATATCATTATACCAATTGCAACACTACCTATTATAACTAACCAAATTAAGCTCGATCCTAGCAAGAAAAGTTTGAGTATTTTTACTATGGGTCTAAAACCAAAAAGAAGTAAAAAGCCAATTACGCCTAGAAAAAAAAGTTCCAATTATTGACCTCGATCAAAAATATTTTTATTTTAATTATTCAAGATAAATTAACAATCTTCCAGAATAATGCGACTCAAAAACAAAAAAGCTTTCGTAACTGCCGCCGGTCAGGGAATTGGTAAAGCTATTGCGGAGAAACTCTTCCATTTTGGTTCCGAAGTGCTGGCCGTTGACATAAACGATGCTATGTTAACGCAATTAAAAGTCTCCAAGTCTCTTTGTGTAGATGTTAGGGATGCTGAAGCTATCCTTAAAGCGATAAAAGATTTTGAGCCAGACATATTGATAAATTGTGCAGGTATAGTTCACTCAGGTACAATACTTATATCTAAAGAAGAGGAGTTTGATGACGCAATTGATTTAAATATCAAGTCCATGTATCGCACTATAAAAGCTGCTATCCCTTTTATGCAGAATAAAGGTGGTGGCAGTATAGTTAATATTGGTTCCGTGGTTTCATCTGTCATTGGTGCACCAAATCGTTGTATTTATGGTTTGTCAAAAGCTGCAGTAATCGGTTTAACCAAGTCTGTAGCGGTAGACTTTGTTAAAGAAGGAATTAGATGTAACTGCATATGTCCAGGTACTGTTGATACCCCATCATTGCACGAAAGGCTGGAAGCGACTGGTGATTATGACAGGGCTATGAATGACTTCGTTAATAGACAGCCCATGGGAAGACTTGGATTGGCAGATGAAATTGCTGATCTAGCAGTTTATTTGGCATCTGATGAAAGTAAATTTGTTACGGGGCAAGAGCATATTATCGATGGAGGATGGTCTGCTAGTTGATTGATTGTCGTCTTGAGAAAAGAATTTTTAAGAAAGTAGGAAATAAAATGAAAAATAAATATAGGCATATTTTTGAACCACTGATAGTCGACAACCATATTATAAAAAATAGAATTATAATGGGATCTATGCACACAGGCTTAGAAGAGGGAGGACAAGATGACTTCTCTAGAATGGGAGAATATTTTGCTGAAAGGGCATCCACAGGCGTTGGTCTTATAATCACGGGAGGTATTTCCCCAAATGAAGAAGGTGCTCTTGACGGAGCTATTTTTAATCAAGAAAGTCAAGTCGCAAGACATAAGCTTGTAACAGATGCGGTGCACAATGCGAATGTAGACACAAAAATTTGTATGCAGATTTTACATTCAGGTCCGTTGGCAATTAGCAAGGAATTAGTTGCCGCTAGTCCAGTTCGATCTAGAATTGGTCGTCTTGTTCCTAACGAAATGTCACTAGAGGTACTCAGAAAGCAAATTAGTGATTTTATCAAGTGTGCAGAACTATGTAAAAAAGCTAATTATGATGGAGTGGAAATCATTGGTTCAGCTGGATATTTTATTTCTACTTTTTTCGTTAACAAAACAAATCTGAGAACAGACGAATATGGAGGAAGTTTCTCTAATAAAATAAGAATTGCAACAGAAATTGTGGAAGGAATTCGTAAATCTGTTGGTGAAGATTTTCTGATTATATTCAGAATACCGGCAATGGATATGCTTGAGGGAGGAATGTCATGGGAAGAGATCTGTGCTTTAGGGCAGGCCTTAGAAAATTCGGGTGTTTCGATAGTGTCTACTCATTTTTCATGGCATGAAAGCCCTGTTCCAACCATTGCAACTATGGTTCCTAGAGCAGCTTTTACATCAGTAACTAAACGCCTAAAAAGTGTTATTAATGTTCCGGTAATTACATCAAACAGAATAAATATGCCAGATGTCGCAGAGACAGTTTTGGCGAATGGTGATGCAGACTTAGTTTCGATGGCAAGACCATTTCTTGCAGACGGTAAAATTTTTGAAAAAATTAAAGAAGGTAGGGAAGACGAAATAAACACATGCATAGCTTGTAACCAAGCTTGCCTAGATCATGCCTTTGATAAAAAAGAAATATCTTGCCTAGTGAATCCGAGAGCATGCAATGAAACCAACCTGAACTATTCACCAACTACGAATAAAAAAACTATTGCCGTTATTGGTGCTGGCCCAGCAGGACTTGCTTTTTCTGAAATTGCAGCTTCAAGAGGGCATCATGTTGAATTATTTGAGGCAAGTGATCAGATAGGGGGTCAGTTTAATTTGGCCAAACAAATACCCGGTAAAGAGGAGTTTCATGAAACAATCCGCTATTTTTCTACCATGCTTAAAAAAAATGGTGTTAAAGTACATTTAAACAAAAAGGTTCAACCTATTGATTTAATAGATAAAAAATATGATGAGATCATTGTATCGACGGGAGTATATCCAAGGTCTCTAGATATTCCTGGTTCTGATGAAGAGATAGTAATTTCATATATAGATGCAATAAGAAACATAGATAAAATTGGGAAAAAGGTAGTTCTAGTTGGAGCTGGGGGTATAGGGTTTGATATGGCTGAACTCTTATCTCACGGTAAAAAGAACCCCTCCACCAATATAGACGACTTTGCTGAGCAATGGGGTATAGATTTTACCAATCATCCGAGAGGAGGTGTAACGGGTGTTATGGCTAAAGCAAGTAAATCTGAGCGTGAAATCTATTTATTGCAAAGAAAAGTAACGCCATTAGGGATTGCTTTAGGTAAAACTACTGGATGGACTCACAGGTTAAGTTTGAGGAAAAAAGAAATAAAGATGCTTAAGGGAGTTACCTATAAAAAGATTGCCAAAAATGGTATTCACATCTCTATTAATAATCAGGATCAGTTTATTGAATGCGATAACATTATTGTTTGTGCTGGACAGGAGCCAGACCGTTCATTTTTTAACTCGGCAAATAATACTGAATTTCGTATGCACCTGGTCGGGGGTGCTTATGAGGCTAGAGAATTAGATGCAAAGGTCGCAATTAAGCAAGCTTCGGAATTAGCAGCAGTTATTTAGTTTTTAAAGTATAATTTTTATAATTATGAAAGGAAGCAGATGAGTAACGAACAAAATTTTGATGCTATCATTATTGGGGCTGGTGTTATCGGCAACGCCGTTGCCTTTGAGTTATCTAAACAAGGTTTGAAGACTCTAAACATAGATAGAAATCACGTATCAGGTTATGGCTCTACTTCGGCTTCCTGTGCAATTATCAGAGTACATTACTCGACGTTTGATGGCTGCGCTCTTGCTTATGAGAGTTATCATTTTTGGAAAGATTGGATGGCATATTTAGAGGCATCCGAACACGATAATCTGGCTAAGTTTATTGAGTGCGGGTGCATGATTTACCAAACTGAGCAAAATAATTATCTAGATAAAGTAATTAAAAGAGCTGAAGAACTGAATATACCCCATGAGCTTTGGGATCAAAAAAAAATAAAAGAAAAATTAAGAATTGTTGATACGAATAAATATGGACCTGTAAAGTCAACAAGCGATAAAAGCTTTGGGTCAAAAACCGGAGATGATTTAAGGGGATCTGTTTTTTTTCCCACAGCAGGTTATATAAATGATCCTCAGCTTTCTGCGCAAAATCTACAAATGGCAGCTTCAAAGAAAGGAGCAAAATTTCTATTTAAATCAAGCGTTAAAGAGATAATTCAGGAAAAGGGGAGAGTCAGTGGCGTTGTGTTAGAAAATGGTGAGAAAATTAGCGCAAAAATTGTTGTGAATGTTGCTGGCCCACACTCTATGAAGGTCAACCAGATGGCAGACGTAGAAAATGATATGAATATAAAAACGAAAGCTTTAAAGGTTGAGGTTTGTCATGTGCCTTCACCATCGGGATTTAATTATGAGAAAGAAGGTTTTGTAATTTCTGACAGCGATATTGGGTGTTATAGCCGACCTGAAATTGGAAATAATGTGCTTATCGGTAGTGAAGACCCAGAATGTGATGAAAGGTTGTTCGTAGATCCTGATATTTGGGACGAAAGCTTTTCTGAGCAATGGAGAACTCAAGTTTTAAGACAGGCACAGAGGTACCCAGATTTGCCAATACCATCAAATTCAAAGGGTGTGGTGGCTTTATATGACGTATCTGATGATTGGATCCCCATTTACGATAAATCCTCTTTGTCAGGATTTTATATGGCGGTTGGCTCAAGTGGAAATCAATATAAGAACGCTCCGATGGCTGGAAAGATTATGGCTGAATTGATAGTGAAGTGCGAAAACGGGCATGATCATGACAAGGATCCTATCAAACTTCAATTAAATTATATTGATAGAGAAATTGATCTGGGCTTTTATTCACGCAACCGCGTAATTAATGAAGAAAGCAGTATGTCCGTTTTGGGTTAAACACCGCTAAAAACGTTTTTTAAAGTTCCGTGTTTTTCCAAGAGACCTTTTGTATCCTCGAAGCCATTGAGCATTAATTCTCCATCTTTCCACAATGGCTTGTCATCGATTAGCACAGTATGATTAGGAATCATCCAACATATCTCACCTGGTGCATAGTTCCCGCAGGTATGGAAATGAAGATATTTGGGTTGTCCGAACACTGTATTTGACCATTTATCAGGGTCATTCTCATAAAATTTATTATCCTCTGTTCCTGGATGTATCCCCGGGTGCCATGAGTGTACCGCATGCATATCTATGCCAAACTTTTGAGAAACATACGTATAGTGGTTTTGAATATTGTTGACATCGTCAGATGTTCCCTGCATATCAGCAATTCTACCATTCTCAATATGAATAGTTACTTCACTATTTATTTTTATAAAATTTGGTTTGTAATATCTAGATCCTGTAGATGTCAGATAGTTGTTCAAAACAACTTTGCCCGAGAACGGTTTTGCGTCTATGGGTTTAGGAACAAGTATTGGAAATCGTAGTACAGATACTTCTGTAGTTTCAGAGTTATCTTTAGTTATTTCTCCAATCAAATTTGTTCCTAGTGGGCAAGTCAGTTTAATTATATTGGAGTTTTCTATCAACCGATCAATTGCGTTCTTTACAAGGACATTTAATTTATAGTCCAGTGTCCCAAAGATAGACGCTAGGCTTTCGCAGTCTCTTACATAGCTCATAACTCGCTTTGTAGAAAAGCCTTTTTTCTCAAAACGATTTTGATCGCCCAATCGCGCAAAAAAAATAACACAGCTATATTTATTAATTTTTTCATAAAAATTTTGATCTTGATTTATCTCGGGAGAACCAACTTCATCTAAAGAAGCGTGAATACCCCTTTCTTGGGCGTACTCTAAAATATAGTCAGAAATATCATTCTTATACCAGCCTAAACTTTCTTTTTCCCTCACAATTAATAAAGTATCTGATTGCTTTAGTCTTGCACATTCTATTAGAAGATTGTGCGCTGCTTTTGAAAGTATTTTGTCATTCATATGGTCTATTTTCTATATGAAAATGCTTTGCCAAATCTCCATATAAGATAGTCGCCACATGTTATTGGGTCGCTAAGCCTTTTTTCGTTTTCACCAAATATGTCAGCTGGATTAATATATGTCTCTGGATTTGGATCGAAAGCTAGAACTATCGACAGGCGTTCCTTTCCTGATTTATTCACAACTCGGTGGGGTGTGGATTTATATAAACCATTTGTCCATCTACTAAGAAGATCTGCTACATTTACTACTAACGTACCTTCTATAGGCGGTGCATGAAACCAATCACCTGATGAATCTTGTATTTGAAGTCCTCCAACAGAGTCTTGGCAAAGAACGGTTAAAACGCCAAAATCTGTATGAGCGCTTACGCCAAATTGATCATCACTCATTTTTTTTGGTTGATCAGGGTAATAAACGAGAGATGCCCGGCTTAAGGGTTGAGTAGCATTTCGTATAAAAAAATCTCTTTTTAACTTTAAGCCCAAAGCAAAGCCTTCTAAAAGAGTTTTAGCCAAGTTGTCTGCTAAATCAAAGTAATTAAGGGCATTTTCCTTGAAGCTTGGGATAAAGCTCGGCCATTTATTCGGACCCCTAATAGGGTGGTCGTCAATTTCCCCAACTTGGTATTCATAGCCCCAAATAAAGCTTTCTTTTAAGTCAGGTTTTGCGTCATCTTTCATTTTTGCACCGCCAAAACCGAGCCAACCTCTATGTCTTTCTGAAATCGTCACTAATTCTTTATTTTTCTCGCTGGATCTAAAGAATTTGAGACCATCATCTCTTAGCGCATCAATTTTTTTTTGTGGAATACCGTGGTTTTTTATGTAAATAAAACCTAATCCTGTACTAGCACTATAAAGTTCTCTTGCTACCGAAGTGGGGTCCGAATTATCTCTAAGAGGTCCAATGTCAATAATGGGAACTTTGTCTATGTCTAGCTCTTTTACTAATGAGGTGTTCATTATAATTCCTAATTTGATAGTTGATCAAAGGCCTCCAATGCCTTTGCACTATATGTTATTGACGGACCACCACCCATATATGAGCTCATGCTTAGAGCTTCAACTAATTCCTCTCTTGTTGCCCCCAAACGAACTAAATGTTCAACGTGTAGTCCTATGCAACTCTCACACCTGACAGCAACTGAGATACCAAGCGCAATAAATTCCTTGGTTTTTTCAGTCAAGTGTCCATTCTTCTTTGCATCTTTACCCATAACTCCAAAACCTTCAAACGTAGCTGGGGTTTCCTTTTGAAATTTTGAAAACAGTTGTTTGGTATCGGCGGTTAATTTTTTCCAGTCCATATTTTATCTTTCTTTTCTAACTTTACTAAGAGTCTAAATTTTCTGACATTTTATTCAATAGTTCATTATTTCCAAAATGGTCTTAGCTGTTGGCGCTTTCATTGGACCCAAGCTTTTTCTCCAAATATCTTACCCCAAAGCTAATAAGCAACACTAGAATTAGATACTCAAAAATCAAAAGTGTGTAGATCTCTAAAGGACGGTATTCTGTTACAACTATCTCGTTTGCTCTTCTTGTTAACTCTTGCATCCCAATAACTGAAGCGAATGCAGACATTTTTACAATATAGATGAATTGGTTTGCCAGAGGCGGTAAAATCCTTCTCAATGCTTGGGGCATGATCACATATCTCATGGTTTGGTAGTAGTTTAGGCCAATAGTCTTTGCGGCTTCAGTTTGTCCTTTAGAAATGGATTGTATGCCAGCCCTATAAATTTCTGCAGTGAATGCACTATCCGAAATTGCTAACGTGATAATTGCTCCCCAGAAAGCATCGATATTTGCATCTATGCCAATTGACTTTAAAATGACAGGAAGTCCATAAAACACCCAGAACAACATTGGTAACAAAGGAATAGACCTAATAAATTCTACATAGACTCTGTTGAATAGTTTTAGCAGTTTATTGTCGGACATTGCTGGCAATGCTACAACAAGGCCTATAAAAATTGATAAAAAGGCAGCAATTATTGATAAAAGTATTGTTGAGTAAAACCCTCCAACCAAAAATTTTATATTTGTCCACCCAGCTTTAGTAGAAGGGTCAATTACATACCACCCCCAAGTGCCTTCGGGCGACGAGCAGCTGTTTAAAGTAAAAAAAAGTAAAAATAATATTAAGATACGAAACATTGTTAAATCAGTGGTGTAGTATTTGTTCAAGAAATTTTTTGCATCTTGCAGTTTGGGGTTTTTTAAAAAACATTCCTGGGCTGTTCTGCTCAACAATTGATCCACCATCCATGAATATTATTCGATCGGCAACTTTTTTAGCAAAGCCCATTTCATGGGTAACAACAACCATAGTCATTCCTTCTCGGGCTAAATCGACTATTACTTCTAAGACCTCTGAAATCATCTCTGGATCCAGAGCAGATGTTGGTTCGTCGAATAGCATAAGTTTTGGCTCCATGCAAAGCGCGCGGGCAATCGCAACTCTCTGTTGCTGGCCTCCCGATAGCTGATTTGGCTTTTTTAATGCTTGTTCTGGTATTTTTACTCTTTCCAAAAGTTTTCTTGCACGATTCTCTGCATCCTTTTCTGATAATCCTAGTGACTTCATTGGCCCTAGTTTTAAGTTTTCAATTACTGAGAGGTGAGGGAACAAATTAAATTGTTGAAAAACCATTCCTATATGAAAATCAGAAACAAAACTTTCTTTTGTAGGATTTTGAGAGTTGCCTGATATTGATATTTTGCCCTCATCAAAGTCTTCAAGGCCATTAATGCATCTTATAAGCGTAGATTTACCTGATCCTGAGGGGCCACAAATAACAACTTTTTCACCATGCTTAATATTAAGGTCTATGGTATCGAGGGCTTTAAAGTCTTTAAATGATTTTGATAGTCCTTTTATTTCGACTGCAAATGTATTTTCCAATTTATGCTCGCTTCTGTGTAAATCTTGCGTTTTGCCTTAATTAGCTTAACCGCATGACAATACTTAAAGCAACTCCTTGTTCTTAGTTGCATATTTCTCGGTTGTACTTATAGTGTTATTGTTAAAAAAAGTTGTTTTTATAAACTAAAAATATTGGTTTTAATACCTTAGGGAGATTTTTATGAAATTTTTAAGAATTATTTTTATTACACTGATGAGCATGGTTCTTGTCGTTGGTAGCGTAGGTGCGGAGTCAGCGCTTAACCAAATATTAAGTAGCGGTAAACTAAAAGCAGGGACCACAGGCGATTTTAACCCATTCACGGTTAGGGATCCAGCGACTAATAAATACAAAGGTTATGACATTGACATAATGACCGAGTTAGCAAATGACCTAGGAGTAGAAATCGAATTTGTCCCAACAGACTGGAAGACAATAGTAAACGGCGTAGTCGCAGCGAAATACCATATAACAGGATCAGCGTCTATTAAACCTTCAAGAATGAAAGCCGCAGGTTTTTCTGAAAGTTACATGGCTGTTAACTTCAAACCTTTTACTACATCTGATAAAGAAGGACAGTTTAATGGTTGGGACTCCATCAATAAAGATGGAGTAAAGGTTGCCACCACTCTTGGAACCGCTATGGAGCCCTTAGTTAAGGGTTGGTTTCCAAATGCCAGCATCAAAAGCGTTGAGGCTCCTGCTAGAGGGTATCAGGAAGTATTAGCAGGTAGAGCAGATGTGTTCGTTACATCTAACTTGGAAGGCTCTACTCTTAAGGCAAAGTATTCAAATGTTAAAGAAATTAGTATAGATGCACCGCGTTCACCAACTCCACTTGCTATGTTGCTTCCTCAAAATGACCAAGTGTGGATTAATTTTGTTAACCACTGGATAGAAATAAAGAAGGCAAAAGGCTTTTTTAAGAAAACTGCTGAAAAGTGGGGCCTGTAGTCTGATTTTTGTGAAGGGCGGTACCGCCGCCCTTCTATAAACGGAGCTTTTTAAAATGTCCTCTTGGATTAAGATGCTTTCTGATGAAATGGCTGACACTGAACTTAAACAGGCATTGGATGAAGCAAGAACCCCTCATGGAACAGTTGATAATGTTCTAAGGGTTCACTCATTAAGACCTAATACTATGAAAGGCCATATGGCGCTTTATAAAAGCTGTTTGCACGATGATACAAATACATTGCCTGAATGGTTACAAGAAACTATCAGCTCATATGTATCTATTTTAAATTCATGTGAATATTCGCTTCTAAATCATTGGAAAAACGCTGAATTTTTAATTCATGATAAAGAAAAGAGCAATAAGATCTATTTTTCATTGAAAAAAAGAAAACCACAAGATTGTTTCACAGGAGTTGAACTTGCTTTGATGCAATACGCAGAAAAACTGACTCTAAGACCGAGCGATATAAAAAGAGCTGATGTGGATAATTTAAGAAATGCGGGTCTAGATGATGGGCAGATATTAGAAGCTAATCAGATCATTTGTTATTTTAACTATGTGAATAGAAGTATAAATGGGCTAGGGGTTACCAATGAAGGTGACATTATAGGATATTACAAAGATGATTAACGCAATTACAATTATTAAGAAAAAACAAGACCTAACATATGAAAAGTTCCAGAATTACTGGAAAAATGAACATGCTGAAATTGTTACTAGATCTCCACTAGTGGGAACCTATGTTCAATCTCATCCAATCTATAATGACAAATTGACTTTTGAAGATACTATCGATGGTATTGCAGAAATTTGGTTTGATGACACAAATGCAATGCGTTCTTTAGCTGCCACTAAAGAATATAAAGATATCCAAAATGATGAAAAAATCTTTATAGATGGCAGTTCTGTAAGGTTAATCATTGCCGAGGATATAATAACTTTTGAAGGTGATGTTTCAGACCATAAGCTTATAATTTTTATGAATAAATCTAGTAATGTTGAATTAATAGATTTTAGAAATGATTTAGTTGATAAGGCATCTCACTACTCAAAAAAAAATCTTAATAGGATGAAAGTAAGTTTGCCAAAAATAGCGGGCTACAAGGGCGATAAAAATCCTTATTGGGATGCTATTTTAACTTTTTGGTTAGACTTCGAAGTCGATCAACAGTATGTAGACGAAGTATTAAGCGATTTTTCTTCTTTTTCCAAAAATATCATCGCAAAAATATGTAATTCGGTAGTAGTACAGGAAAAATAATTGAAAAAGCTACTCGGGCAAACCAGCAAGTCGCATGCCTTCAATCATTAATTCTTTTATTTCGTTGTTTAAATCGGGAGCCACACTTTTATAGTCGTCCATTGTTTTTATTTCGGGGCGTTCTTTTTGATATTTTAATAGCCATTCTTTACTTTCCGAAACCTTACCTTGATGAGCTAACACAGCTGCTTTAAAACCAAAATATCTACTATGATTATTTTCCCTCATCTCCCGATCTAAAGACTGATTGGCACTTTCCCAATCACCATTACCAAGATGACAGAAAAATATAACAGTCTCTCCATAATCTTCACCTAGCGGGTCAACTTCAGCTGCTCTAGTAAAGGCGTCAATTGCTGCATTAAAGTCTTTGCCCTCTTCTAATAAGTTCATCCCTTTGGCCATTAAAGATCGAGAATGATGCGGGTTAACCTCTAAAGCTTTGTTTACATAGTCTGTAAATCTATTCTTATCCTCGTCAAAAAACGCCATAAAACCCATATTCATTATTGAGTCGGGATTTTTGGGATCTAGCTGAAATGCTTTTTCAGTAAATTCCCTAAATTTTTTTTCGTTTTCTGATCTTTTATCCTGAACTGACGATTCAAAAATAAGAAAATTATGAGCTTGGGCTAACAAGTTGAATGCAGAACTGTGATTTGGATCTAATGCAGTCGCTTTCTCTCCATGCTCGATCGATTTAGTTATATGAAGTAGTTTTTCTTCAGTTGTTTTTGCTGCATTCATAAGTGCATAAGAGTTAACAGCTTGCAAGTACTCATCCCAACTGCTGAGAGCATTCATCTCACGATCAGTTAACTTTTTCCTTTCGTTGGTAATAACTGCTGGACTAATTAACGCTGCGGATTTTTGTGAAACTTCATCCTGAACGTCAAATATGTCATCTAATGATCGATCCCATGTTTGTGACCAAATTTGTGTATCTTCGACGGCATCCGTAAGCTTTGCCATTATCCTAACTTTATTGCCTCCTTTTCTAATACTGCCTTGAACCAAATAACTTACACCTAACTCAGAAGCTATTTTTTGAGTGGGCTCTTTTGTGTCTTTATAAGGGATTACTGAGTTTATGGATACAATTGGGAATGTCTTTAGTTTAGATAAATACGAAATAATATCTTCAGTAATGCCATCAACAAAAAATTCTTGCTCAGGATCATTGCTTAGATTTAAAAAGGGAAGAACTGCAACTGAAGGTGCTTTACTAGTTTTTGTAATTTTTTCAGCTGCAGCCTCTGCAAGTTTTTTGTCATTCTTTTCTCTAACTTGCAGGTCGGGATCTGCAATATCATAGGCATGGACCTCAGTGTTTTTTACTTTTTGTTCCCCAAGATCATTAAATATCAGTTCTGTTTTTTTATTTACAAAGTCAACTATGCTTTTTGATACGCATATCCCATTGGCTTGTGAGAGCGCCTCAAGTCTCGCGGCTACATTTACACCATCACCGTAAAGATTATCTCCTTCAATTATTACATCACCCATATTCAAACCTATCCGAAAGCTCATTTGGGATTCTTCAGAAACTGACTTATTTCTCTCCTTAATCAATTTTTGAAATTCATTTGCACAAACCACAGCAGAGACAGCACTCTGAAATTCAGCTAATACAGAATCTCCTGCCGTATTAAAAATTCTTCCACCATGTTCTTCGAAAAGTTTATCTAAGATTTCCTGGCAAGCTCTCAAGCTACGTAAGGTTTCTTCTTCATTTACTTCCATAGATTTGCTGAAACCAACAACGTCGGTAACAAAAATTACTGCGATTTTTCTGTCGATGTCTTGCTGAGAAGATTTATTTAATTGAACAACGTTCTCTGGCATGGTAAGTCCTTAAGTTACACCTTATACATTAATCTTTTTTCTCTCAAAGTCACGAACTTAGAATACATTTTTATAATTAAGTGTGAGAAGTATCAAATCTTTAAGCGTTCCAAAGTAGATTTTTTTTCACTCTTAATTTTAACAAATCTAAAAAAAAGAAGGATGGAACAAACCAATAAGCCCAGTCCAATGCCGTAATAAACTCCTGAGCCGGCTAAGGTAGTTTTTTGAGAAAGAAAATATGCAGTAGGGATACCTATAGTCCAATAAGAAAAAAAAGAAATTATGAAAGGTTTCTTTGTATCTGAGAAGCCTCTCAAGAGTGCAGCGAAAAGTATTTGTCCACTGTCGGCTAAATGGAAAAAACAGCCAACGAAGAGAAAAATTCCTGCATAAAACGCGACTATATCCACATTTAAATCATTACTATTCAAAAATAAAGAGATTATAAAATCACCAAAAAATATTATTAGGAAGGTATTTAGAAGTGCCCACCCAAGGCCAAGAAAATAGACAGAGGAAGCTGCTTGGTCCAGCTTGCTAAACTCATTGGCTCCTATTGTTTTGGCAATAATGACCGTACCGGCTTGAGAGACTCCCAGCGGTATCATGAAAAAAAGTGCGAATACCGTTATGGAAATACCGTGGGCCGCCAACTCCACGTCACCAATCCAACCCATCAAAATAGAGGCAAATGAAAACATTCCACTTTCGGCCATAATTGTCAAACATATCGGCCAACCAAGTTTGAAAAGATTTTTAAAAATTTCGGCATCGAAAATAAAAAAATCTTTAAAGATTTGCTTTTCTTTCAAATCAGAAAGATGAATGTAAAATAGCCCAGAAAGCATCATGCAAATACTGGTTAAAAGTGAAGAACACCCGACTCCAGTAATCCCTAATTCCGGGAATCCAAAGTTGCCAAAGATAAAAAGATAATTGAATATAAAGTTCGTGATTAAGCCCAAGATAGAAATGGCAAGCACAACTTGCTGCTTTTTCACCGATATCAAAAATGCCTTTATTACATACGTTAGTAGTAAAAATGGCATCATCCACTGAACTATTTGAATATATTCAGATACTATTTCAACAATGTATTCATCCTGTTCTAAAAATGTAAGAAATGCTGAAGTGTTGCTCACTAAAGCCAAACCAAACAGGGAAAAGGCAAAAACTAACCATAGACCCATTCTGAAATTAATTCTAAGGGCTTCCACATCTTCCTTGCCAAAAGCTCTTGATACATTTGTAATAACAGCTAGTGAAAAACCAGTAAGAGTTATATAGATAAAGAAAAGGCATGTATGTCCAAGAGTTAAGGCAGCTAATTCAATCGTCCCATACCAACCAATCATCGCAACGTCTGTTAGCCCTAAACCTAACTGAGCTATTTGTGCAATGATCAATGGTAAAGAAAGCTTAAAAGTTGATAGTAGATGTTCTCTCAATTGCGTATCACAATTGTATTATTAAATTGATTAAGAAAATGACCTACTCTGCCGCCTCGACATACCTAAATTCACGAATGGCTGCCCCGTCCAAAGCGCTCAGTGCTTCTTTGTATCCTTCGCTATTATAGCCATTTTCTGCTTGTTCTAAGCTTTCCCACTCCAAAACAACTGTTCGCGTTTTTTCACCACTTTCTTTTGTCATAACAGGAATTCCTCTAGCAAGAAACTTGCCCCCAGCCCCTTTAATTGCTGGACCTGCCAAAGCCGCGTATTTTGCCAACTTTTCTTCGTCAGAAATTGATTTATAGATAACTACTTGATAGATTTTTTTTGACATTTTATCCTCTTAAAAATTATTTGTTTAAATTTAAGAACAATATCGAACTTTGTATACTAATACTTTAAGATAAAGTTGAACAAACATTTTTTTAGTTTACAATCAATATTGTTACAGAGGAGAGAACAATGTCAGTAGGATTAGCGCCAAGACCCGCAAATGAAGAACAGCGAGCAAAGGCAGTTGTAAAAACGGGTTTGATCGAAAGCCCAAATCCAGATTTATTTCAGGTATATTGTGATTTGGCAAAAGACATAACAGGTTTTACAGACGCAACTTTCAGCCTGTACGATGGTGAAATGCAGTGTGCTATCGCAATGACTGGGAGAAAAACTGAAGAGTGGAAACCTGGTAGCAAAAACTTACGTACAGAGCACAATATTTGCTCGTTCGTTTTGTTAGACACTGAACCATTGTTAATGCATGATATATCTAAAGACCCTGTTTGGAAATCGCATCCAAAGGCCGAATCTTGGGGATACGCTGGATTTCCTGTCGTAAACAAAGACAATTATGCACTAGGAACACTTTGTATGTTCGATAGAAGTGGGCCAAGATCGTTAAACGAGGGTCAAGTCCAGCTTGTGAAAAAAATCAGTAGTAGTATTGCTCATCTGTTAGATGTAAAAACTGAACAGAAGCAAATGACATCGCAAAACATGCTAGAAGCTATTACAAAGTTCAAAAAGTTCAATGAGTCCTTAAGCATTGATGATTTTGAATGTTTTGTGTCGTTATCAGCTGGACTGAAACAAGCTGATTCTAAAATAGCAGTTCTTGCTGAGGCTGGCCTTTGTGAACTAAATGCCACAGGAGATATTAAAATTACTGCTGAAGGTATTGAGTTACAGAGGGAAATGCGGCTTGAGGCAAGACTGATGAAAAAGGTGAAAATAACTGGTGATGATGCGAGCGTAATGATAGACGAAATGATGAAGGAGTTGAACTAGAACAATGTATGCAAAAGTATACAATTTAAAATTTCCTGGCCTCAGCGAAGCAAAGGTTGCAGCTACTTTTTGCTCTGAAAACCTTGGGAAAAAAATAGTAGCTTTCAATATTAGATCATTGAATATTTCGATCGGTCAATGCGGAAGTGTTTCTATATCACTAAAGTTTGAAACTGGAGGCGATTTAAAAAAATTTGAAGAGCATTCAACAGGGTTTTTTAGAGAGCTAAAAGATACCTTTGTTTACAAGGAGACCAATTTTTCTGGAATTTTTGTTTATAATTATGACTCGGAAATTACATCTACTGAGCTTTCAGTTAACTAAATGCACTCATTATAATCTTTGGGTAAACTATGGAAGAGATAAAAAAGCTTGCTCAAGTCCATAAAATTTTAGATTTTCACGTAAAAAAAAATCCAGACAATGTGTCTCTATCGATAGATAGTATAAGATATACAAACTCTGACATATTATCAAAAGTATTATCCTTTGTTGGACTATTAAAAAAAAATAAAGTTACATCTGGCGACCGAATAGCTTTTTTAGCAAAAAATTCTTCTGAATTTATAGAGCTAATGTACGCTTCATCCATTCTTGAACTTGTTATGGTTCCAATAAATTTCAGGCTTGCGTATGAAGAAGTAAAGTTCATAATACAAGACTCTGGTTCAAAAATTTTTATTTTTGGTGAGGAATTTAAAGAGCTAGTAGAAAAACTCAATGACGATAAAACTGACTTACACCTTTCTTTTGGAATAAGTGAACTAAGGAATTTATTAAAGTCGAAAAGTCCAGGTGCATTTGATGTATCATTATCTGTAAATAAAGCTACTAAAACCCCACTTTTTCAAATGTATACTTCGGGAACAACAGGTAATCCCAAAGGCGCTTTGATTTCTCAAAAAGGAATTATGTCTTTAATTGCTAATGGAATGAATAACTTAGGGCCATTCGATCCCAACGCTGTTAATCTTGTTTGTATGCCACTGTTTCATATAGCGGGAAGTGCGTGGCTTTTCTTTGGGCTTGCATCAGGATGTGAAAATATTTTACTGGTAGATATAAATCCTGAGAAGATTTTGGATATTATAGAGACCTATAATGTAGCAACCACTCTGATGGTTCCAGCTGTAATTCAAATGGTAGTTGTAGCTGCTGAAAAAAATAATAAAGTATTTGAAAATGTTAAAAACATTGTTTTTGGTGCATCACCAATGGCTGTTGATACGTTAAAGCGTGCGCAAAAAATATTTCCGAACTCAAATTTTACTCATGTCTATGGAATGACTGAAACAACTGGCATGTTTATGTCTTTAGACCCGAGCGAATTAAAAGCAAACAGAAGGCTAGAATCATGTGGAAAATGTTTCAGCAACTCAGAGATAAAAATAGTTGATGCTCATAATAATGAAGTTCCTGCCAAAACTATCGGGGAGATTATATGCCGTACCGATCAAATTATGGATGGCTATTTTAACAGAGAAAAGGCGAATAACGAGGCGATAAAAGATGGCTGGTTTTACACGGGTGATGCTGGGTATCTCGATGAAGAGGGGTATCTGTTTATCAGAGATCGGATAAAAGATCTAATTATAACAGGTGGAGAAAATGTTTATCCTGCAGAAGTTGAAAATGCATTGATGTTGCAACCTTCCATTATCGATTGTGCTGTAATTGGGGTTTCAGACCCCAAGTGGGGAGAAGCTGTTGTAGCTTTAGTCATCGTTAATAGCGATAATTTTTCAGAGATAGAGGTGAGGTCATCTTTGAGGTCGCAGTTAGCTGGTTTTAAAATACCAAAAACATTTCACGTCGTAGATAGTTTGCCACGAAACGCTGGAGGTAAGATTACAAAACATGTCTTGCGAGACAAATATGCATATCTTGGGAAATAAATGCACATAAATTTAGACTCAAATGAAAAAATAAAAGGGTACTATGATAGCCCTTGGCCCGCTGAATGTGGCGGTCCTAGAAGACAAAAAATACCTAGATCACCTGGGTTAAATATTAGGAATGGCGAACATTTATCTCAAAAAACAAGGGCGAATGGTGAATGGAATGTAATGATGGTTCTAAGAGATCCTGGAGAAGTTTTTTTGATGGGAAACAACCATATTACTTCTACTGAAAAATATGGCTTTTTAGAAAAGATAGATCCTTATTCTCTAGAATGTATCTCGCGTTCACCTAATTTACCATCTGGAGGCCATACTTGGTGTGGGGGTGTTGTTGTGCATGAAAATGGCTATCTCTATCTCAATAACGGAAATTATTGTTATAAACTGGATCCAGATTGTAAAGTGATAGCCTCAAAAAAATTACCACAAAATTCTGCATATAACAGTTTTTTGATTATGAAAGATGGAAACCTTGTCATGAAAAATATCGAGCATGCATGGGATGCAAAGTCAAAATTTGTCATTTTAGAACCAGAGTTTCTTAACCAGGTTGCAAATGAAGTTGCCATTGATGAAAATTCGATGGGTAGAATAGCCATGGATATTGATACACAGGGAACACAATGGGTATATGTTCCAGGGCGAGACACTTTCTTTAGATACAAATACGAAAAAGCAAGCTTGACTTTAGATCAGAGTTGGATGCCGAAATATAGAACACTTAATTATGAGGAACAGAGTTTTAGTTGGGATAGCTGTATAAGTGATGGCGGATGTTGGTTTTTAGATAATGGCGATAATAGAGCTAATGTGACTATATTTTCTACAAGACCATTTGGTCAAGACCTTCCAGCTAGAGGGTCTGTTTTTCAAGGATTATCATCATCGCCACAAAAATTATTTCGAGTTGATATAAAAAATGATAAAAAATTAGAGGTTATACAGCCTTTTGATAAACAACGAGGAAGCATTTTTAGCCCCCCAGCATTTGATCCCATTCATAAAGTCGCGATAGCGTTTGACACAGGAAATGGCTTGCTAGCGGGTTTGAATTACTCGAAAGATCTGGGTTTTAAGAAATTATGGGAAAAGCCTACTAGAATTTCTATGCAAATGTTAATGTACAGCGATACGAGGGAGATTGCAGTAAATGACTTTCGTACCGGCTATGACAATATTGTCGTTTTCGATACAATTACCGGCGAAGAAAAAGGAAGGGTACCTACAGAGAGTACGACAGCAAATGGCATGTTTCTTTCTCCTGGTTGGGAAAGAGACGTTTTTTACTGTTCAATAGGGGCTATTGCTAGAGCCTTTATAGAGTGATAAACTTTAATCGTTATTAAGCAAAGAGGGGAGTCCGTTATGGAACTTAGTGGAAGGTGCTATTGTGGTGATATTCAATATGAAATTTACGGAGAATTGCAAGCTAGTTTCCAATGTCACTGTCGTGAGTGCCAGTATATAACCGGTGGAAATGCAAATACTGTTATGGTTTTTTCAGAGGATGATTTTCAGTTTACAAAAGGAAAACCCTCGATTTTTGCTAGAAAAGATCTAGAAACACCAGTTAAGAGGTTTTTTTGCGGTAAGTGTGGAACTGGTTTTGGAAGCATTAGTCCCTCGAGGCCAGGATCATTTATTGTAAAGGTGGGTACACTTGATACACCTGAAGTCTTTTCTCCTGATTTCGCAATATTTACTTGTGATATCAAAGACTATCATAACATTCCTGAACATTTAACTTGCTTTGAAAAAAGACCCCCTAAGAAAAACTAACCTAAAAATTTTACGGGAATGAAAAGTACCTTGGGAGACTTTGTTCCAGTTCATAGTCTGGGCATAAGTCAGATCGTTGCCTACGGTGCGATGTTTTATTCTTTTGCGCAAATTAAAGTAGAGTTAGCTGAAAAACTGGAGATGTCCCTTGAGACAACTACTATGGTAGTCAGCCTGTCTTTGTTTATAAATGTACTTATTTCCAGTTATGTTGGTTATTTAATTGATAAATCTGGAGGGTTGAAAGTTCTTTCCACTGGGCTCTTTATAGGATCAATAGGGTTTATCTCTCTGTATTTTACTGAGGATTTATTAGGATTTCTGTTTTCAATGCTGCTAATAGGAATAAGTTTCAGTTCAGCGACTTACAACGTAGCTTTTAGCACGGCAATTCAACTAGATGACCAAAACTCACGAAAGAATATTACCATAATCACGTTTTATGGCGCTATCGCAAGTTCGGTCTGTTGGTTGACTATTGGCTTTTTACGCAACTATTTTGGACTGGATTCAATATTTTTGCTTCTGTCGTTATCTTTACTTCTTATGGCGGTATATTTTTTTATAAATTTAAACTTTAAAAAGGAAGAAAAGAAAAATGAGCCTAAAAAACCAATTATCGATCTCGTTCCTTTAAGATTATCTAAAAAAGAAAAGGTCATAATTACTGTTTTGATGATTTTTGGGTTTACAGAATATTTAATTTTTTCTACCACCGCACTGTCATTAATTCAGTTTTTTAACTCAAATTTTAATGATCCTTCAATTGCAATAGTATTAGCGAGTGTATATGGACCGTTTCAGCTAGTAGGGCGCTTTTTAGAGATGAAATTTGCCACATTTCTGGATGCTAGACTTACAGGCCTAGTAGCTAGCGCAATTGTACCGTTATCATTAATCATAATACTTACACCAAACTTCTATGTATGTATTATCGCTATGGCTCTTTTTGGCATGGGTCATGGCTTGCTTACTGTAACGGGTGGATATGTCCCAAATTTATTTTTTGAGCCAAAAGTTATTGGGAGAGTTAAAGGATACATTTGGGCGCCAACTGCGCTGGGGATGGCATGTGCGCCTTTTTTATCAGGAATATTTCACGAAAATATAAATAATTTGATTATTTTCTTACTAGCTTTGTCTGTATGCCCTTTTTTTTCATTGCTCTTTATCCTTAAAATGAAAATAAGATTTTGAAGATGTCTATACATAAAGTGAGCATTGATGTAGTTGCGGCAGTGATTAATAATATTGATTTATTTCTTATTGCAAACAGAAGTTTTGAAGATAATTCCCAAGGTATATGGGAGTTCCCAGGGGGAAAAGTTGAAGAAAACGAGACTTTCACATCTGCTCTAGTAAGGGAAATTAAAGAAGAACTTTCTCTGAATATCAAATTTGGTAATATGATAGCAACTATTGACTTGAATGAGACAGATAAAAATATTTATGTTCACTATTATTATGTAATTATATTATCTGGTCAAATCAGTCTAAATGTTCATTAAGAGTTTAAATGGGTGTCACATCCTCAACTGAAAAACTTTACATATATTGATGGTGATAGACATATTTTACATTATCTTTGACCAAAAAATTTTTAGGGAAGGGTGATTGTAGCAATATAACGAAAGATATTTATGGTATATGAGGATCTAGTTATAAGGAACTAAATTCTCCTTTGGTAATAAAGGCTTATTTAAAATATGGTCGACTGCTTTTTCCCCTACCATGATGCTTGGGGCGTTGAGGTTGCCATTCGTTATCGAAGGAAAAATTGAAGAATCTGCACAAAAGAGATCTTCTACACCATTTACTTTGCATTCGGGGGTTACAACTGTTTCTTTATCAGCAGGGTCCCCCATTTTGCAGGTACCACAAGGGTGAAACGCTGACTCAACGCTCGACTTTATGAATTCATCCAACTCTCTATTCGACTTCAACGTTGGCTTTGGTTGAATTTCTTCGCCCGCATAATCTTTAAAAGCAGGCTGATCTAGAATATTTCTTGTTATTCTAATTGCATTTCGAAAATCCTTTAGGTCATCAGGGTGACTAAGATAGTTAAACTTTATAGTGGGAGAGTTATGGGGATCTGCATTCTTAATGGCAACAAATCCCCTTGATTTTGACTGCATCGTTCCTATATGAAACTGAAAGCCATCCCCTCTGTATGGTGATGATCCATCATAATTTATTGCTAAAGGTAAAAAGTGATACTGCAAGTTAGGATACTTTTGTTGCCTATCTGTTTTAAGAAAAGCAAGAGTTTCAAATTGATTTGATACTCCTAATCCTTTTTTGAAAATATACCATTGTAAGAAAATTTTAGCTTTTGAAAATAACTTAATATTTCTAAAAAGAGTAACGGGTTGAGTGCATTTCACTTGAAAATATAATTCAAGATGATCCTGCAAATTATTTCCAACACCTTTTAAATCCAGAAAAGGTTTTATATTAATGCTCGCAATATGTTTTGAGTCTCCTATTCCAGATCTCTGTAAAATACAGGGATTGCCAATGGAACCAGCAGCTAATATGACACCTCTTTTGCATTGCGCAGAAAAAGTTTCGGATTTCTTTTTGAAAATGAGACCACTGCATTTATTATTTAAAAACAATAGTTTATCAACTAAACATGAAGTAATTATGCAAATATTTTTTTGTTTTGTTATATTTTTCAAATAGCCTTGGGCAGTAGACCATCTCTTGCCTTTATACACAGTCATTTCTGCAGCCCCAATGCCTTCTTGCTTATAGCCATTATAATCTTCAGTAAAAGAGTAACCACATTGTATTGCTGCATCTGAAAAAACTTTATGCAATATGTTTTTTTGTTCGGCAGTTTTTATATGGATAGGGCCATTTTTTCCTCTCCAAGTTGATTGTCGACTTTCACAACACTCCATTTTTTTGAAGTAAGGAAGAACATCTGCAAATGACCAACTTGAGGCCCCTTTGGTGCTCCAGTTATCAAAATCTTGAGGATGACCGCGTACATAAATCATTCCATTGATTGAAGATGATCCACCTAAACCTTTTCCTCTGGGACAAATTAATGATCTTCCATATAAGTTTTGTTCTGGTTCTGTTCTATAACCCCAGTTATATTTTTTCAAATTCATCGGGTATGATAGAGCCGCTGGCATATCTATTAATGTCGATCTGTTTTGTCCCCCATATTCGATTAATAAAACTTTCATATTGTTTTCTTGCGCTAATCTGTATGCTATTGCACAACCAGAAGAGCCCGCACCCACAACAATGTAGTCAAAGTCGCCAGCAAAATGCTTAATATTTTTTTTATCTAAAATAGTTTTTGATCCTTTAATTCTTTATAAACCACATCGTTCTTAAGTATTTTTTTGTAATATTCTTCTAACGATTCATTACCGTATTCGGGAGTTTTATTGGAGCTATAAGAACCAATTTTTTCATCCCAGAATAACATAGACTCAGTCGCGTAGTAATAAGCAATCTTAAGGAATTCCCTTAAATCTCGTATTTTTATTGAGAAATTTGATAAGGGGATAAGAGCATAGGTGATCACTAGGAAAAGCTTAGGAGATATATGAGTAATTTTTTTTTCTTTTTTGCATAGCTCAAATAATAGTTCAGCTTGGCGTTTAGGGGAGATGGGTGGGCCTGGGCCACCTATTATATGAATTTTGTTCTCAGACTGACTTCTAGTAACAAGCGGGATAATGAATTCACTTAAATCGCGTGCAGAGATTGGCTTACAAGATGTTAATTCGCCATTACCAAAAATTAAAAAGCTTTTTCCTTTTTTAACTCTATCAATCTGTCCAGAGAGACTTTTGAAAAAAGCTGTTGGTCTTATTATTTCATATTCAAGACTTGAATTTTGTAAAAGATGTTCAAAGGCTAATTTCGCCTTTTGAAATTCTAGATTAGGCTTCTGAACACATATTGCAGATATAAGAATAAATCTTTTTATGCCTACCCTTTTTGATAAATCCAAAAAGAATTTATTTAGATAGTATTCAACATTCCATGAATCTGAAATGCCTCCTTTTCTTGAAGCAATACAGGAAATAATAGTAGTTGGTTTTACGATTAATGTTTCGATAAAACTTTCAATTTGAGAGATATCTACAAAAACAATATTTTTCTTTTTCTCAAGATTCTTTTTGTTTCGTATTGGGCAAATAATTTGAACTTTTTTTTCTAGCAAAACTTTTGCAAGTGTTGTGCCGACATAGCCCGTATACCCTAAAAGTAAAACCTTAGTGTTTTCTAAGTCCACATTCATTTTGAAATCTCAACTTTTTAGTTACAGCTTACAGTTTCTAACAATGCTTCCTTTACCGCAGAATGAGTGATCTGTCCCTTTGAGACATTCAATCCCATCGCTAAATTTTGATCTTGTTCTAAAGCCTCGAGTCCCAAACTTGCTATTTTCGAAATGTAGTTAGCTGTAACATTATTGAGAGCATAAGAAGCTGTCTTAGGCACAGAGCCTGGCATATTTGCTACACAATAATGTAAAACACCGTCTTCATAGTAGATCGGATTTTGGTGCGTTGTTGGTTTCGATGTTTCAAAGCATCCACCTTGATCAATAGCAACATCAACTAAAACAGAATTATTTTTCATTTTCGATAGAAATGACTTTTCAATTAGTTTTGGAGCGCTTGCACCGGGTATTAATACTGCACCTATCACTAGATCTGCGTCAACTAGTTGGCTTTTAAGCTCCAGAGGTTCCGAGTAAAGAACTTTAGCTGAATTACCGAAGATATCATTTAGGTATCTTAATCTTTCAACAGATTTATCGAAGATTGTAACGTCGGCCCCCACTCCAATTGCCATCTGAGCTGCATTTGTTCCAACCATACCGCCCCCTAAAATAATGACCTTAGCAGGCTTTACACCTGGAACACCGGATATTAAAGAGCCAGACCCTCCACAGGTCTTTTTTAAGTGATAAGCACCTTCAAAAACTGCTAATCTTCCAGCAATTTCACTCATGGGTGCTAAAAGGGGTAATGCGCCTTTGTTGTCAGTAATTGTTTCATATGCAATTGCGTGGCACTTTGCATCTATTAAGCCTTTTGCTTGTTCTGGATCGGCAGCTAAATGAAGGTAAGTGAAAAGAATTTGTTCTTCTTTGAGCATTTTCCATTCAGATTCTTGAGGTTCTTTTACTTTCACGATCATATTGCTGTTTTTAAAAATCTCTTCAGGTCCATCAACAACTTTTACTCCAACTTTTATGTAATCGTCATCAGTAGCACCTATACCTTCACCACTATTTTTTTGAACAAGTACAGTATGATTTTCTTCGATTAATCGTGAAGCAGTTGAGGGCGTGATACTAACCCTATATTCACTTGGTTTAATTTCCTTAGGCACCCCAATTATCATTAAAATCCCCCTCAAAAAGGTTATATTCTAGAATATCACAATCCAGAGTGTTACCCAAAGTATTAAAAATTATATTTTTAATACTTTGGGTGTTATTTAACTTGTATTCGAATTCAAAGGTATTATCTTCCAATCATGTTCGAAATACAAAATACTAAAGAAATCCCGTTGCTAAGGGTTAACGCTCACGTGTTTAAACATTCAAGATTTGGATGCACCCATTTACATTTAGATTGTGACAGTACAGAAAAGGCTTTTTCAGTTGCTTTCAGGACTATTCCTAAAGATCACAGTGGCATAGCGCATATTTTGGAGCATACGGTCTTATGTGGATCAGAAAAATTTCCAGTGAGAGATCCATTTTTTATGATGACTAGACGTTCATTAAGCACCTTTATGAATGCAATGACTTATCCAGATATAACTGCTTACCCGTTTGCAACGCTGAACGACAAGGATTATAGGAATCTTCTGTCGGTATATTTAGACGCTGCTTTTTTTCCAAATATAGATGAGCTCGACTTCATGCAAGAAGGCCATAGGTTTGAATTAATTAAAGATGGCGATAAAGAAAAGCTTGCTCTTAAAGGAGTTGTATATAACGAGATGAAAGGTGCTATGAGTTCCGTTCCAAGGCAATTATGGCATGGGGTTTCGAAGTCACTTTATCCCACAACTACTTACGGGTTTAACTCTGGTGGAGATCCTGATTTCATCCCTGATCTGACTTACGCAGATCTAAAAAACTTTCACAAAAAGTATTATCATCCTTCAAATGCTGTGTTTTTCTCTTATGGAAATGTCGATGCAAGTGAACTGCAGCAGGAAATTGAAGACACAGTTTTAAAAAAGTTTACTCCAAAACTTGATAATCTTAGGGTAATTCCAGAGCCTGCTTTCGAAGTCGAACAATATAGCCATGCATATTACAACCCACTTCCTGACGACGAAAATAATCATCATGTCGTGGTCGCCTGGTTGCTAGACTCAACAAAAGATCCTGTTGATCATTTAGAGGCTTGTTTATTAGAAAACATTTTACTTGATAATTCTTCTTCTCCCCTCAGAAAAGCTCTTGAAAGCACTGATTTAGGAAAAGCGCCATCTCCCATAACTTTCATGGAAACGGAACAGAAACAAATGGCTTTCGTAGCCGGTTTAGAGGGAGTTGAAAAAGGAAAAGAGAAAGACGTTGAGAAATTAGTATTAAGTGTTTTTAAGGATCTAGTTCTAAATGGTGTTGAAAAAGATTTGATAGAAGCTTCTTTACATCAAATCGAAATTTCACAAAGGGAGATATCAGGTGGTATGCCATATGGTTTGCAACTTTTGCTCGGGACAATGCCTTCCATTTTACATGACTCTAATCCATTAGAAGTTCTTGATCTTGAGGGATCTCTTTTAAAATTGAAGAAAAGGTTGGAAGAACCAAATCATTTAGAGGGGCTTGTTGAAAAATTCTTTATTAACAATAAACACAGGGTCACTTTTCAGTTAATTCCTAACGCCGATTACGATAAAAATAAGATGGAGAAACTTGAGAAACTACTTTCCGAAAAAAATAGTTCTTTATCAAGTTCACAGAAAGACAATATTCGTGATCTAACTACAAAGTTAGAAACGAGGCAAAACTCAAAAGATGATCCCAGTTTACTTCCCTGTGTAACAGTTGATGATATCGAGAAAGAGAGATTTTACACCATTGGCTACAAACAAGAAGATGGAGATAAGATCAAATATTTTTACCATGCTGGAACAAATGGGATCGATTACACGACAAAGGTGTTTTCCTTAAAACCGTCAAATTTGGATGCTTTAAGATATAGTAATTTTTTCTCAGATGTTGTGACAAATGTAGGCGTAGGAGAGAAAGATTATGAGAAAATTCAGAAAGAACAGTCACTGAGTACTGGTGGAATAGGACTAAGTTTCAATGTTCTTCCCGATAGTACAGGTGATAAATTTCTCCTCAGTGCTGGTTTGCATGGTAGCGCCCTCAGGAAAAACTTTTCGAAGCTTGAGAGTTTAATGGATGATACTATACATGGGTTTCGACTAGATGAAATAAAGAGATTGGAAGAACTCACGCAATTCGAAATTGCTGGAAAAGAAAAATCAATTACGCAGAGTGGCCATATACTAGCGATGAATGGTGCGTCGGCTCAAATCTCAAAGTTTGGTGCTGTGTCCGAATTTGTTGGTGGCGTGTCGTCTATACATAATCTCAAAAAGCTGAGAGACTCAAATGGAAAAATAAAAATGGATATGGTACTCGAGTCATTTTCAAAGTTAAAGAGTTCAATTAATCCTGCTTCTAAAATAGAGGTAGTTATAAGCGCAAATAATCAGAATTATGATAAAGAAACTACAACCAAAACCGGTTTAGAAACTTTAGACGTTCTAAATGGTATAGACTTGCAATCTGAGGAAATTGCGTGGATTACTGGATCAGATGTAAATTTTTGTGCGCAGGCATTCCCCACGGTTGGCTATGATCATCCAGATGCACCGATACTTACAGTCTTAGGAGCTATTTTACGAAATGGATTTCTTCACTCCGCAATAAGAGAAAAAGGAGGTGCTTACGGTTCAGGTGCTCAGCAGGATTCAGCATCTCGTTCTTTTAGATTTTTTTCATATCGAGATCCAAATTGCGAAGAGACTTTTAACGCATTCAATGAATCTATTGAATGGTCATTGAAATCTATAAACTCAGAAAAGTTGGAAGAAGGAATATTAGGCATCATTTCTTCGATTGATAAACCTGGATCACCCGCTGGCGAGGCAAGAGCGGATTTTAACCAAAACATAAGAGGAATAGACCAATCCAAAAGAAAAATTTTCAGGAGCCGTGTGACCAATTGTTCAGTTGAAAGGCTTGTAGAAGTATCAAACAAATATTTGACTGGAGAACCTAAGAGATCCGTGATTTCTGGAAAGCATTTTGAAAAAGAGATTAATGGTCTTGGTTTATCTATTCATAATGTTTAGCCAGGTTAGGCTATGTCATCACTCAAAATACTGGCTAGTGCTATAGACGCAAGCCTCGCCTCCGGTGGATCTGCTCGACTTGTAAGTAGAACAGGTACTTTAGCTCCTAGAACAATGCCTGATGCGCACCCGCCAGCAAAATATACAAGTGACTTATACAGAGTGTTACCGGATACAATTTCCGGTACTACGATCCCATTCGATTGACCCGCAACTGGGTCATTTCCAAGTCCTTTTTTAATTGCAGCATCTCTACTAATTATAAGGTCAAGAGCTAGAGGTCCAGAAAATAATGCTTCTTTAATGTTTTCTGTGGCCCATTCCTTCAAGTTTTGAGCCATTATAGTTGACTCCATATTTTCCATAACAAGCTCACTAGCAGATAAAAATGCAATTTTTGGGGTTTTAATACCCAGTATTTTCAAGCTTTTAACCATTTTTTCAATCACTGTTTTAAGAGTTTTCTCACTAGGCTTGATGTTTACTGCTGCATCTGAAACCATAATTCCTGTATTCATATCGTCATTAGTTATATAAAATTGGTGAACAATCTTGTTTTTTGTTCTCAGATTATTTTTTTTTGCAATCACAGACCTCATGAAAGTATCTGAATGCAAATCCCCCTTCATAAGAATATCTGCTTCACCGTTTCCACATAAAAGGGCACTGATATCCCCAGCTTTTTCTTCTTCATTTTCATTTATTATTCTGAAACAAGAAATATCCCAGCTTAAATTGCTAGCCTGTTTTTTAATTTCATCTTTAGGACCAACAAAGATTGGTTCAATCAAATTTAAATCAAAAGCTTGTTTTGCCCCTGATATAGCGGACTTACTATGAGAAAATGCAATTACTACTTTAGCTACTTTTGCCCTGTTTTTTGCCATTGTTAGCAAGCTTCTTGGAGCAAATACTTTTGATTGATCAAATATGAAAGAGCTTGGGCTCAACTTTCTTATCCCATTAACCTAGCCAACTGCTTTCATATCACCTTTCGAAATGCCAGCAATAGGAACAGGGGCTTTCATAGCATCCCTTCTAAAAGGCTCTCCAAGTTCTTGATTTAGCATCACTTCAATGAAAGTAGTTTTATTATTTTCCATTTGGTGCTTAATGGCTTCTTTTAAAATAGAAGTTAAATCTTCCATAGAGTTAGCAGTTTTTCCAAGGAAACCACAAGCATCTGCCATTTTCGCATAAGATACTTTGGTGTCTAATTCCGTGCCTACGAAATTGTCTTTAAACCAAAGAGTAGTGTTTCTTTTTTCAGCTCCCCATTGATAATTTCTAAAGATAATCATAGTTATAGCTGGCCATTCAGACCTACCAATGGAAGTCATTTCATTTACCGAAATTCCGAATGCGCCATCCCCTGCAAATCCAACTACAGGAACATTTGGCACTCCAATTTTTGCACCAACGATTGAAGGCAATCCATAACCGCAAGGCCCGAATAGACCAGGGGCTAGATATTTTCTCCCTTTTTCAAAAGTAGGATATGCATTACCTATCGCACAATTATTCCCTATGTCTGATGAAATTATAGCATCTCTGGGCAATGCTGATTGAATAGCTCTCCAAGCCATTCGAGGAGACATTTTGTCGGGCTCTCTCTTTCTTGCTCTTTCATTCCAAGTGGTTCCCGGGTCGTCATCTTCGTGATCTAGAGAACTTAGCTCTTGAGCCCACTTTGACTTAGTTTGAGAAATATAATCAATGCGTTCTTTAACTTTATCATCCATTGCTATTTCAGGCATAAAAGTGAGAATCTTCTTAACCACCTTCTTGGCATCGCCAACAATACCCAGCGACACTTTTTTTGTTAATCCTATACGATCACCATTGAGGTCTATTTGAATTATTTCTGCTTTTTCGGGCCAATAGTCAATACCATAACCAGGTAAAGTTGAAAAAGGATTAAGACGCGTTCCAACAGCTAAAACGACATCGGCTTTCATAATTATTTCCATGGCGGCCTTTGATCCATTATATCCAAGAGGTCCACAATGAAACGGATGTGATCCTGGAAAAGCATCATTATGTTGGTAACCAGTACATACCGGTGCGTGTAACCTTTCTGCTAATTGTATAGTGTCACTTATTGCATCACTTAATACTACTCCTGCTCCATTAAGAATTACTGGAAAATTTGCATTTCTTAAAAGGTTAGCAGCTGTTTTTATAGTATCCTCACCTCCATCAGGTAATTCAAATTCAATTAATTCTGGAATATCTATGTCGATTTTCTTATTCCAAAAATCCCTAGGAATATTTATCTGGGAAGGAGCAGAGGCCTTTTTTGCTCTAGATATAACTCTATTCAATGTCTCGGCTATCCTTTGAGGGTCTCTCACCTCCTCTTGATATGCCACCATGTCCTTGAAAAGAGCCATTTGTTCAACTTCCTGAAAACCTCCCTGCCCTATGGTCTTATTAGCGGCCTGAGGAGTTACCAGAAGAAGAGGGGTATGGTTCCAATATGCTGTTTTGACGGGAGTAACAAAGTTTGTGATGCCTGGTCCGTTTTGAGCGACCATCATTGACATTTCTCCAGTTGCTCTTGTATAACCATCAGCCATCATTCCAGCATTACCTTCATGGGCAGCATCCCAGAATTGAATCCCGGCTGAAGGAAATAAATCAGAAATAGGCATCATAGCAGAGCCAATAATTCCAAATGCGTGAGCGATACCATGTCTTTGTAATACTTTTACAAAGGCTTCTTCAGTGGTCATCTTAGTCATATCGATATCCTTTTTTTACGAATATAAAATTGATTAAAAAATTTTAATCCAATATTCTAATAAATATTTATTGTACAGGAGAATTTAATAAAGGTGCAAATTTTTAAATCAGGATTAGAAGTTATTCATTTTGATGATAGGGGCCCCAAAGAAGATTTTGCAATTATTTTTCTTAATTCCTTAGGAACTGATTTTAGGGTATGGGATAAACTATTACATGTTTTGGGAGATCGTTTTAGGACCGTCAGAATTGATAAAAGAGGTCATGGATTATCAACAAACTATAAAAACCACATTTCTATTGAAAGCCTTGCAGAAGATGTGAGCAATTTAGTTGATTATCTAAATCTAAAAAATATTTGTCTAGTAGGACTATCAATAGGGGGCTTAATCGCTCTTGAATTTATTAAGAAAAGACCAAATATTTGTAATAAATTAATATTATGTGATACAGCACCAAAAATTGGTTCACAGGATATGTGGGCCGATAGAATAAATCGTGTAAAAGAAGGAGGAATAGAAGCGATTTCAGATGATATTTTGGCACGATGGTTCTCTAATTCGTTTTTAAAAGATCAATCTGATGAATTACAAATATGGAGATCAATGCTCACGAGGACTACAATATCTGGGTATATTGGATGTTGTGAAGCTATTTCGGAATGCGACCTAACTGAACAGGCGAAAATAATTAATATGCCCACTTTAGTCATAGTGGGAGAAGAGGATGGTTCTACACCGATTAATCTCGTTAAAGATGCGGCAAACTTAATTAAAGGAAGTATTTTTAAAGTTATTAAAAAGGCTGGACACCTGCCATGTGTTGAGCAGCCAAGTAAAGTGGGATCTATATTTTTGCAGTTTTTAGAGAACAATAAGTGAACTATATATCCAATCCTTTTTTCCCTATTGGTTTAAAGAAGCCTTCCAATGTAAAAGATTTAAATAACAGTATGGATATTTTGTTAGAGCTTTTAGATTTATGTCCAGAATACATGCCAACAGACTTGTATGAACAACAGACAATTGCAGAAAAATTAAGCCTAAGGTCTGTCCTTATAAAAGATGAAAGAAAAAGATTTAACCTAGGTAGCTTTAAAGCAACAGGCGCAACATATGCTATAGCAAAGATGGCCTATTCACGTTTGGGAGCAAAAGTCGAGGTTTCATTAGAAAATTTAAGAAATACGTTAAGGGGCGTTACCTTTGTTACAGCAAGTGCAGGGAACCACGGTATTTCAATGTCAGTGGGAGCTAAATTATTTGGCGCAAATGCGATTGTGTTTCTATCAAAAAATGTGCCTAAAGAGTTTGCAGACCGGCTTAAAAATATAGGGGCAGGTGTTAAGTTTAAAGGGGATAACTACGAGGCAAGTATGATTGAGGCCGAAAACTATGCTACCAGTAATAATTATGTTTTATTGTCTGACTCGACTTGGGAAACTTGCCAGTCAGGCGTTGATGTCATGGAAGGATACATGATTATAGGTGAAGAGGTTCGTAACCAACTATTATCATATGACTTAGCTCAAATAACTCATGTTTTTTTGCAGGCTGGTGTTGGCGGATTTGCTGCTGCTCTTGCATTATCCCTTCGAAAGTTTTTAAGGAAAGATGCCAAGATAATTGTAGTTGAGCCTAATCGAGCAAAGACCTTGTTTGTGTCTTTACAAAATAGAAAACCAAGTATTGCTAAAGGAAAAGTATCAATAATGGGGCGTTTAGATTGTAAGGAGCCTTCATGGACAGCATTTCACTCACTTACAAAGACCACAAATTTTTTTATGCACTTGGAAGATGATTATGTCGAGAAAAAACTAAAATTTATAAATGATGTTGGCATATCAACTAGCCCTTCTGGGGGTGCGGGCATCATTGCTTTGATATATGCCTCTGAAAACCAACTTTTCGAGATAAATAAGGACTCCTCTCCTCTCGTGTTTTTGACAGAAGGTAAAATTTAAAAAGCTTTAGTTTAGAAACTTTTCATCGAATGGATAAGAAGTAAGATTTTCAAACCCAATATCTGTTACAAGTAATTGATCTTCAAGCTTGATTGAAAATTCACCATTTTCACGGCTGATTAATGCCTCTACACATAGTGTCATTCCTGGCTGAAGGACATAATCAAATGCACCCTCTTCATAGTCTTCTGGGTATGTTATTAGAGGAAACTCGTCACATAGCCCAACACCGTGAAACCTGCAACTGTATTGTTGTTTTTTATACATATCATCAAGTTGATGTCCTTTAAAGGTTAAATCTTTAAGGGGGACACCAGGAGCAACAAGTTCAGCATTCTTTTGGATGTGTTCCAATGCTATTTGATAATCTTGTTTCATTTCTTTTGTTGGCTCTTGGTCTCCTATCCACCAAGTTCTAGAAATATCAGTGCACATAGAGTAACAACCAACAAGATCAGTATCAAAAGCCACTATTTCATTTTTCTGAAGTATTCTAGAGCCACATTCCTGAAACCAGGGGTTTGTTTTGGTACCGGACGATAGTAATCGAGTTTCAATCCACTCTCCACCTCTTTTAATGTTTTCTGAATGAAGAATTGACCAAATATCATTTTCAGTCATTCCCGGCTTTGTTTCTTCCTCCATAACATGTATTGAGGTTTCACACGCCGAAATAGAGCATCTCATAGCTTTTATCTCTTCAGCAGATTTTATCGATCGCGCATGCTCCATTATTTTTTCTCCATTTTCGATTTTAAAGTCTCTACTTTCTAGACTTTTAAAACCATCGAGCATTATTTTATCTATCGCCAGTTTCTTACTGTTTTTTCTTTTTTTTTCGAAGGCTTGACTAACTTGATGAGAAAAGTTTTCAGCAGCAGACTTCACATTATCTCCTTTTGCGAAATAAAACATAGAAGCACCAGTTCTCACGTCATCAATGTACAGATAATTGGATTCTACATAATGGGTGCTTTCTTGGTAATCCCAAAGAATACAGTAGCCGTCATCAAAAACTAAGCAGGATCTAAAAGGATTATGTGTATTCCACAAAAGCATATTTGATGTGCCAGTTGCGTACCTAATATTTAATGGGTCAAAAAGCAAAATGGCATCGACTTTGTTCTTCTTTAATTGCTTTACGACTTGTTCCTTTCTGTAAGAATTAATTATAGATACGTTCGGCAATTGTAAGCCTTTATTATTCCATTCTTTTAGAGCTAGTTTTGTTGGTTCTGAAAAAACACTGATTTTTTCTGGCGCTTTACTAGGATTTATTTTTTTTTGAAAAGTAGGTGCCTGCATTTGACTCTCCCATTATAATTTTTATGTTAATATCTTTTTTAAATCTTTTAAATATTTTTTAATTACGTTAGGTTGTGATTCATTTATTGAGGGGAACACCGTGGGAAGAGTTATTCTTTTGTCAGAAATATCAGGATCGATTTGGAAAATTAATTGTAAAGTTGGAGATGTTATTGAAACTGGTCAAGACGTGATAGTTATTGAATCAATGAAAATGGAAATCCCCGTTGTTTCAAATGTTACTGGCACGGTTGGCTCTATTTTTGTAGTTGAAGGTGAAATGGTTGATGAAGACCAAAAATTAATAGAATTAAATACTGAAGATTAATCTAAAAGAAAAATATGGATAAAGAAGTTGACGCTACTGAGAGCCTTGGAAAGGTTTCTAAAACGACTTGTTATATGTGTGCATGTCGCTGTGGCATTGATGTACATATAAAAGACAATGAAGTTGTGCATATAGAGGGTAATAGAGATCACCCAGTAAATAAGGGTGTTTTATGTGCAAAAGGCGCTTCTGGTATTTTTCAGCATAAAGCAGCCTCTAGACTAAAAAAGCCACTACTTAGGGTGGGTGAGCGTGGAGAGGGGAAGTTTGAACAAATATCATGGGATGAGGCTCTTAAGATTGCGGTTGAGTGGTTATCTCCCATTCGAAAGAAATCGCCAGAAAAACTTGTCTTTTATACTGGTCGAGATCAATCTCAGTCATTTACTGGTTGGTGGGCACAAAAGTTTGGTACTCCCAACTACGCAGCTCATGGCGGCTTTTGTTCTGTAAATATGGCTGCTGCAGGTATTTATACTATGGGAGGTTCATTTTGGGAATTTGGTTCTCCTGATTGGGATAAAACAGAGCTAATGCTTCTTTTCGGTGTGGCAGAAGACCATGACAGTAATCCTATTAAAAGAGGGTTAGGAAAGTTAAAAAATAGAGGTGCAAAAGTTATCGCAATTAATCCAGTTAGGACTGGTTATAATTCAGTTGCAGATCAATGGTTAGGCATACGGCCAGGAACCGATGGTCTTTTGGTTCTTTCGATTGTGCATACACTGCTTAAAAGGAAAAAAATTGATTTAGATTATTTGCAAAGTTTTACAAATTCCCCATTCCTTGTGAGTGTTACATCAACTAATAATAGCAAGGGGTTGTTTTTAAAAGATAAAGATGGCTCTCCTCTTGTAATTGATCATTTTTCTGGTGAATTAAAGAGATTTTCAGATAAGGGAGTGAAGCCGTCTTTGACCAAGTCTTATTCAAATGACTATGGTTCCTTTAAAACTGTATTTACTTTGTTAACTGAAAAATATTTGGATAACTCATATTCTCCAAAATTAGTTGCACCGCAGTGCGGATTGAAGGAAGAACAAATATTAAGCTTGGCTGATGATATAGCTACAACCGCTTTTAACAAGTCAATATACATCGATCAAAGTTGGGTGGACTTTAGAGGGGAAAAAAGGTCGGGTTTCACCGGCAGGCCGGTTAGTTTCCATGCGATGAGAGGTATTTCAGCCCACTCTAATGGATTTCAAACTTGCCGAGCTATACACTTGCTTCAAATTTTAATTGGTAGCGTTGATGTTCCAGGTGGATTTCGGTATAAGCCGCCTTATCCAAAGCCCTTTGATGCGCACCCTAGGCCACATTTTAAATTTAGTCCCGATAGTGAATTAGATGGACCCCATCTTGGATATATAGGTGGACCCGAAGATTTAGCTTATACTGAGGATGGTAAGCCAGCAAGAATTGATAAAGGTTTTACATGGGAAAACCCTATGTCTTCACATGGATTAATGCATACTGTAATAGCTAACTGTCACAGTGGAGATCCATATAAAATAGATACGTTATTTCTTTACATGGCGAATATGGCATGGAATTCCTCTATGAATACCGAGGAAACAATTAAGAAGTTAATAGAACGAGACGCTGAAACTGGCGAGTATAAAATTCCTAGGATAATATACTCCGATAGCTATTACTCGGAGACTGTCGCCTATGCTGATCTTATTTTGCCGGATACAACCTATTTAGAAAGATATGATTGCATATCGTTATTGGACCGGCCTATAGGTGAGCCCGATCAAGTTAGTGATGCAATACGCTGGCCAGTTGTTAAGCCAGATAGAGATGTAAGAAGCTTTCAAGATGTTTTGCTACAACTTGGTGTAATGCTAGAGCTACCAGGAATGGTAGACAACAACAAGCAGCAAATATATGAAGACTATGCTGACTACATGCAGATGCATCAGAGACGGCCGGGAATTGGGCCATTAGCTGGATTTAGAGGTGAGGCCAATACAGATTGTGGCAGAGGAGACGTTAGCTTAAATCAAATAAAAAAATATATAGAAAATGGAGGATTTTGGAGTGAGAAAATTCCCATGGAGGCTCAATATTATAAACCATGGAATAAAGCTTATCAAAAGTGGGCCGTTGAAATGGGTTTCTACGATAAAGAAGAGCCTTTTATCTTTCAAATTTATTTAGAACCACTAGCGAAATTGCAAAATTACCATCAAATGCCAGATAATTTAAAACCTCCGAAGCATTTGTATAAAAGAATTGAAGAAAAAATGGATCCGTTACCAATTTGGTGGTCAAATCATGATTCAGAAAAAGTCAAAAAATATCCGATACACGCAATTACACAGAGACCTGCTGCAATGTATCACAGTTGGGGCAGTCAGAATGTTTGGTTAAGACAAATTCATGGTTCTAATAAGCTTTTTGTGTCTGAAGGTATTTGGAAAGAAAAAAAATTCAAAGATGGAGACTGGGCAAGATTGACGTCAGAAAATTCATCAATAGTTGTTCCGGTTGCGCTTATGAAGAGCCAAAACGAAAATACGGTATGGACATGGAACGCAATTGGCAAAAGAAAAGGATCTTGGGCTTTAGATAAAAATGTAGAGGAGGCTAATGAAGGTTTTATAATAAATCACCTTATTTCTGATCTCTTGCCCAAGAATAATAGCGGCTACAGATATAGTAATTCTGATCCTATTACTGGACAAGCCGCATGGTATGATCTATTGGTTAACATTGAAAAGGTCGACAACCCCAGTAAGGTATCTCTCCCGCAGTTTCCAGTATTGAGCTCTCCTGTAAATGTTGGAGTAGATAAAAAGAAATGAGCAAGAATTGACAAAATTACCTAAATGCGAAGATAAAAAACTAGGGCTTTTAATTGATCTTGACACTTGTGTCGGATGTCACGGATGTGTAGTGAGTTGTAAAGAGTGGAATTCATCGGGAGGCGAAAAGCAGTTAAGTGATATCAACTCTCATCAGAAGGATCCAGTTGGTACTTTTTTAAATCGAGTTCACTCATATGAGAGAGAAAACAGCTGTACGAATGAAACTGAGACCTTTTATTTTCCAAGATCTTGCCTTCATTGTGAAGATGCACCTTGTGTGACTGTTTGCCCGACAGGAGCAAGTTACAAGAGAGAAGAAGATGGGATAGTTCTTGTTAATGAAGATGATTGTATGGGTTGTGGGCTTTGTGCTTGGGCGTGTCCCTATGGCGCTCGAGAGTTAGATTTAGTAAGCGGTGTAATGAAAAAGTGTACTTTATGTGTTGATAGAATTTATAGTGAAGACCTTTCACCAGAGGACAGAGTGCCTGTGTGTGTAAAGAGTTGTCCCACTGGCGCAAGAGCTTTTGGCGATTTCAATGACCCTAATTCAGATGTTTCAAAAAAGGTCAAAGAAAGAGGTGGAGTTGATCTCATGCCTGAAATGCAAACAAAACCAGTTAATAAATATCTACTTCCTAGAATAAAGTCTAAGGATTTTGTCGGTTCTGTTGGGTCAGTTGTTGAGGAGGAAACAGATGCTACTGGGCTACTTGGTTGGGTAGATAGAGCTCTTAGTAAATTCTAATGCATCCTGCTCCATCAATAATCCTTTTTACTGTTCTTTCTGGTTTCGGTTTTGGGATAATTTCGATTGTTGGACTGCTGCAATTTTTGAATCAGATCAGCACGGTTGATATTGTAATTTTTTCTGGTGTGGGTCTTTTTTTTTCAATTATTGGCCTAATCTCCTCTTTTTTTCATCTTGCAAACAAAAAAAATGCTATCAAATCCATGTCTCAATGGCAAACTAGCTGGCTAAGTCGAGAGGCAATTTCCTCGATTTTCTGCCTATCGATTGTTGTAGGAAACATTGGTTGGGTTTTTGTACGAGATCGATATATTAGCGAGGTTGGCATAATATTATTTCTTCTATCTTCATTTACTATTTTTACTACTTCCATGATTTATGCACAGTTAAAAACCATTCCATCTTGGAATAATATGTTAACGCCTGCTATTTTTATTTTTGCGGCTTTGGCTGGTGGCTCAATTCTATTAATGGATTACGCAAGCTTAGTTTTGCTACTAATTTTTGGAGTTTTCCAGGTCTTGTTCTGGCATACTGCTGACCAAAGTTTCATTTATAAAGAAACAAGTATTGGTACCGCCTTGGGTTTTAGTAAAAATGAAGATATCAGATCTTTTGATGTAGCTCATACTAGTCGAAACTATTTGCTTAATGAGATGGTTTATAAAGTTGCAAGGAAACATGCCATAAAAATAAGATACATATCTTTCTTTTCGGCATTTGTTTTGCCAATGTCATTAATTTTAATATTTCCTGGTAACTTTAGTGTAAGTATTTTAGTAATAGGCTCTCACCTTGTAGGAGTTTATTTTTCAAGATGGTTATTTTTTGCAGAGGCGAAACATTCGGTTAGCTTTTACTACAATTAAATACTGATTGAGTATGAGGTTTGCGTTATTGATGTTTGTTTAGATAAAATAACTTCGCATACTTAATAAAAAAAGTTACTTTAAATAAATTTGTACGTATAACATATTAACTGTCCTTAATAGATAGTAAGAAGGTTGCTTAAGTAATGGAAAATGATCAAAAATATCTCACAAAAAATAGAGAAAAATTTAATAATGATTTGTTAAATTTTATATCTATACCTTCGATTGCTGCTTTGCCAGAACATTCTAAAGACGTTAAAAGGGCCGCGGTCTGGTTAAAAGAACGAATGTGTAAAGCTGGCATAGAGAATGTGGAGCTAATGGGTACTGGTGGGCAACCTGCAGTTTATGGTGATTGGTTGCATGCCGGAACTGATAAACCCATTGCACTTATATATGGTCATTATGATGTTCAACCTGTAGATCCCCTTGAATTATGGGATATTGATCCCTTCAAACCAATTATTAAAGATAACAAAATATTTGGGAGAGGAGCTTCTGACGATAAGGGTTCCATGTTCATACCTATCGTTGTGTTTGAGGCAATATTTAAGACGTCGGGAACTTTCCCGTTCAACATAAAATTCATTTTTGAAGGGGAAGAAGAAGTGGCCTCACCAAACATGCCTGAATTTGTTTCCAAAAATGTCGACAAACTGAAATGTGATATGATTTTTTCAGCTGATGGTGGCCAGTTTTCTGAGGATGAGTGTGAATTAGCAGTAGCTTATAAAGGTATTTTAGGTTTTGATATCGAGGTAACTGGTCCAGATACTGACAAGCATTCGGGAGTATATGGTGCGGCGATTGCAAACCCTGTTATGGCATTATCACAATTGATCGCTTCCATAAAGAATGATAAGGGAGAGATTGCAGTTGAAGGTTTTTATGATGAAGTTATTCCTCTTACTTCTAAAGATAAAAAGGAGATATCAAGAGTTCCTTTTGATGATAAAAAATTTGTAGAGCAGACCGGCGCCATTTGTTTAGATGGTGAAATTGGCTATACACCACTAGAGCGAGTAAGCGCACGCCCAACTATTGATTTAAATGGTATTTCGGGCGGTTATCAAGGAGCAGGTACTAAAACGGTTCTACCTTCAAAAGCATTTGCAAAAATAACTTGCCGTTTAGTAGCAGATCAAAAACCAAAAGAGATACTTAAAAAGATTGAAAAACATGTTGAAAAACATCTGCCATCGGGAGTTACTGGTAAGGTTATACCGCTACAAGATGAAGGCGATCCCTTATTAATCCCCAGTGACTTGGATTCAATGAAATTGGCAAAAGAGGTGCTCAAAAATATTTATGGAAAAGATCCATATATTATTCGAGTTGGAGGCTCAATCCCCATTCTGTCTGCTTTTTACCGATTTTTAGGCGTCTATACAACAACATTTTCTTTTCAACTTAATGACGAAAACTGGCATGCGCCTAATGAATTTTTCCGCTTATCAAGTTTTTATAAAGGGCAGGAGGCATATCGGCAATTATTTCATAAAATAGGGAGTCTTAGTTCCTAATGCTAATGAAGTTTAAATGTATCTCATACACCATCTTATTGGTAGTTACAGTTTTTGTAAGCATGCCTTTGTTTGCTCAAGAAAAAAAAAACGACAGTTTTTCAGAAAATGAGATGGCAACAATAAAAAAGTTAGCGCTGGAAGCATTACTAGAAAATCCTGAAATACTGCGAGAGGCCTCTAGAATTCTACAAGCTAGAGAAGAACAAAAAAGGAATGATAATGTCTCTGAGCAAATTAGAGAATATAGTTCAGAACTGACTGATACTAAAGATACAGTTGTTATTGGTAATCCAGACGGAGATATAACAATTATTGAATTCTTCGATTATAACTGTCCTTATTGTAAAACTGCTGCAAAGGATCTCCAAGATTTAATAAAATCTGATGAGAATATAAAGTTCATACCACGTGAGTGGCCTATTTTAAATAATAACAGTCTTATTGCCGCAAAAGCGGCTTTAGCAGCAATCGCACAGGGCAAGTACAAAGAATATCATTGGAGGCTTATGAAAGAGGGCAGCTTAACTGAGACTAAAATTTTTGAAATAGCAAAAAATTTAAAGATTGATATAGCTACTTTAAAAAAAGATATGGAAAGTGAATTCGTTGTAAACCACATAGCAAAGTCAACTGCACTAGCAAGACGAATAGGTTTTTCTGGCACACCTCTATTTATTATAGAGGGCAAATTTTTCCCGGGTTTTGTACCTCTAGAGGAGCTTGAACTAATTATTTCTGATATAAGAGAAAGTAGAATGTAAGTGATCAAATTGCATACATATTATAGTTTTTTAAATGCCTAGCGTTGAATAGGTGCCGGCTATCCTACTTATCGAAACCATCATAGCAGCAGTACGCAAGTCAGGAATATTCGTATCTGAGTTCCAGCGAGCACTTATTACATCGTACGTAGTTCGCATGGTGTCTTCTAGTCCTGATCTCACTAAATCAAGTTCTGAGTTGCCCTTGACAACCTCTTTTTTAAACTCGTCAGAAAACTTTTCCTTAGTCATAGATTCAATTCCACTGATTAAAGAAGAAAGTTGGTTTTCTTGAGCACGTCTTTGTAGTCTTCCAAATCTTATTCTGCTTAAATTTTTGATCCATTCGAAGTAGCTAACTGTAACTCCGCCAGCATTAGCATATAAGTCTGGAATAATTATTTTACTATTTTTATTCAATATCTTGTCAGCATTGGACGAAATTGGACCGTTAGCTGCCTCTATGATTAAAGGGGCCTTAATTCTTGCAGCATTTTCTTCAGTTATTACCATCTCCATTGCTGCAGGAATCAAAATATCGGCATCAGCTTCCAGAAGCTCTGGCCCTTTATCGCTAAACCCTAGAAAACCTTTTATTGAGCCATTTTGTACAATATGGTCTCGTAATCTTTGGATATCAATCCCTTGCTCATTTATTATCGCTCCACCCCGCTCCAAAACATGAGTTATTTTTGCATCATCCTCCCTGGATAAAAAAAGTGCGGCATGATAACCAACATTACCGAGACCCTGTATAATTACCCGCTTTCCACTTAACCCTGGTGTAAGACCTGTTTTTTCTAAATCAATTTTACTATCAAAGAATGCGTTTAGTGCGTATTTTACGCCACGCCCGGTAGCTTCAGTTCTGCCAGCAATCCCTCCCTTACTAACAGGTTTTCCAGTAACACAGGCCCATGCATTTAAATCCGTGGGATTCAACCTCCTGTATTCGTCTGCCATCCAGGCCATTTCTCTTTCTCCTGTGCCCACATCAGGTGCTGGTACATTTTGTGATGGATGAATTAAATCTCTTTTAGCCAGTTCTTGAGTAAACCGTCGTGTAATTTTTTCTAGCTCTTCGGCACTCCATTCTTTTGGATCGATCATTAGGCCTCCTTTTGAGCCTCCAAAAGGCACCTCAACGAGCGAACATTTATAAGTCATAAGAGCCGCTAGAGCTTCGACTTCCTCTTGATTTACATCTAAATCGTACCTGATGCCACCTTTTACAGGTTCAAAGTGATCAGAGTGTACCGATCTATATCCTTGAAATGTAGAAACTTTATTTCTTAATCTAACGCCAAATCTTACCAAATAAGTTGAATTTGCTTGCATAATTTGCTCTGCAAGATCATCAGTTAAAGCACTCTCTGATTTGTTAATGTTTAAAAATTTTACAGCTTGCTTGAAATTGATTTCAATTGACTCTAGAAATTCTTTTCCTGCCATTTCAGGTCCCCCTACGGAAAGATTAACATATTTACTTTATTACTTAAAGCTATTAGAGATTCTTAGGCTATTTGAGAAAAGATTAATGAGAATATTACAAATTTTAGAAGACTATGACAGATAAGAGTTTTGGTATTCTTTTAGCTGTTACCGCAGGAATACTTTGGTCCACTATAGGATTAAGTATCAAGAGCATTGAGCAAGCCAATGCGTTTGAAATATTATTTTATCGTTCAATTTTTATTTCAATTTTTATTGGGTTTTTGCTCCATTTTTTTTTCAGGTTTAACTTTTTTCTTCTTTTAAGAAACTGGGTGTCTTACTTGTCTGGTGGTACTGCACTATTTTTTGCATATATAGGAGGAATTTACGCTTTATTAACTACATCAGCAGCAAGTGCTCTTCTATTATTTGCTTGTGCCCCAATATTTACAGCTATTTTGTCACCAATATTTCTAAAAGAAACAGTATCAATCAAAACATTGCTTTCCATTGCCATTGCTTTTACGGGCGTCGTTATTATGATTTGGGGTGATTTTGGTGGCGGTGATTGGAAAGGAAACTTATCCGCTATTATTTCAGCCATCGGCTTTTCTTTTTTTACTATCAATCTAAGACTAAACAAACATATGCAAATGTTGCCATCTGTTTTCGCTTCTGGGATCATCGCATCCTCTGTTGCTTTCTTAATTATATTGTTTTCAAATTATAGTTTTCAGCTTATCAGCAAAGACTTCTTCATTATTTTCATTTTAGGTGTCTTCCAAGTAGGTGGTGGCCTTGTTTTATATACTTTAGGCTCAAAATTTGTTCCTGCGACGCAACTAACCATACTAATGCTTGGAGAGGTATTTTTGGGACCGGTTTGGGTATGGA
>CACIAQ010000009.1 GCA_902584635.1 uncultured Alphaproteobacteria bacterium | reverse complement strand
TCGATAAAGATGGTTCGTTCGATATTGGTTAAGGGGTTAGAGGCTCTTACTGCAGAGTGTACTCTAGCAGCGGTCGAAGCAGATGTCTTAGATGAGGTATTTCATTCATTATTGTCTGAGCATCCCCACTTTGATATTCTCAAGCATTCTGTTTACAATTTCGAGAGAAGCCTTTCTCATGGCCAGCGTCGATCAGAAGAGCTCAAAGAGGTATCAAAAATGCTTGAAGACTTGAAGCTTACAAATTATATGTCGAAAGCAACTGCAAATTGGCAAAACAAATTGGGTTCATTAGAAAAGACAAATTCGATGTCTAAAATAAAAGAAAATTTTGTTTCTTTTGCCAAACAGTTATCCGCAGACCTCAGAGACCTAAAATAGTAATAATATTTTTAGACCTTTTCAAAATTATTATTTAATATAAACAAATCTAAGTTAATAAGGGTCTCTTTTAAATTGACTGAGAAAGAATACGATAAAATCCCTGGTACTATTGTCTTTGATGCGGATAAATCAAGAGAGGGGTATCATTTAAACCAATTTTGTATATCACTCAGGTTACAGAAAAACAGAGACGCCTTCAATAAAGATGAAGAGGCTTATCTTGACACCTACCCTATGTCTAAGGAACAACGCGAAGCTGTTTTGAAAAGGGAGTGGAATCTACTTTTGGAATTGGGAGGTAATATTTATTATACCTCAAAATTAGCGGCTAATGATGGGATTAATTTCCAAAATCTTGCGGGACGAATGACTGGCATGGGTGTAGATTCCTATCGTGAGATGATGCTTAAAGGAGGACGTTCTATAGAAGGTAATAGAGATAAGTCAGAGTGGGGAGAAGATTAATGGCCAAGATTGTGGCGGGCGTAGGATGTTCACATGTACCAGCAATTGGCGTTGCGATGGACACGGGTATAACACATGAAGAATATTGGAAACCAGTTTTTGAAGGATTTAAAAAATCTCGAGAATGGATGAAAAAACAAAATCCTGACGTACTATTCCTTGTTTACAACGATCATTGTACCGCTTTTGATGCTAGATGCATTCCTACCTTTGCGCTTGGATGCGGGACTGAATTTCAACCTGCAGATGAAGGATGGGGGCCTAGGCCAGTACCAGCAGTAAAAAACCATCAAAAAATGGCGAGCCATATAGCACAATCTTTAGTGCTCAATGAATTTGATATTACAATCATGAATGAGATGGAAGTTGATCACGGTCTTACCGTTCCTTTGTCAGTGATGTTTGGAGATATAAAGCAGAATGATGAATGGCCTGCTCTAGTCATTCCACTTTGTGTAAACGTTGTTCAGTACCCAGCTCCCACTGGTAATAGGTGCTATAATCTCGGTAAAGCTATACGAAGAGCCATTGAGAGTTATGAAGAAGATTTAAATGTTATTATTTTTGGCACAGGGGGTATGAGCCATCAGTTACAATACAAGAGGGCTGGGCTTATTAATTCTGATTGGGACAAGCGTTTCCTCGACCTTATGACAGAGGATCCAGTTGGAGCCAGCCAAATCACGCATCTTGAGTATCTAAGGGAAACTGGTAGTGAAGGAATTGAGATGGTGATGTGGTTAATTATGAGAGGTGCTTTGAACGAAAATGTAACCGAAGTTCATCGCCACTATCACGTTCCTGCCTCTAATACAGCTGTTGGACATATAATTTTAGAAAATAATGCATGAGGAAGAATAAATGAAAATTTGTGTTGCGGGAGCCTACGGTGCATTTGGCCTAAAGCATTTAGATGCCTTAAAAAATATTGAGGATATAGAGGTTGTCTCTGTTATGGGGCCAAACAGAGACAAAATAGCGGCTGTTGCAAACGAACGGCACATAGAGCACTTCAGTGATAGTCTTGAGGAGTGTCTTTCTTTACAAAATATTGATGCTGTTATTCTATCAACTCCGACCCAGATGCACGCTAATCAAGCGATTAAGTGCATGGATGCTGGCAAACATGTTCTTGTAGAAATTCCAATGGCAGACACTTTAGCAGATAGCAATCGTATTGTTGATAAGAAAAGGGAAACTGGTCTAGTCTGCATGGCAGGTCATGTGCGGAGGTTCAATCCATCCCATCAATGGATAACCAACAAAGTTAAAGCAGGGGAACTTAAAATTCAACAAATGGATGCACAAACCTACTTCTTTCGCAGAACAAATACTAATGCAAAGGGTGAACCTAGATCTTGGACCGATCATCTACTTTGGCATCATGCCTGTCATACGGTTGATCTATTCCAGTATCAAACGCAAAGTAAAGTTGTGAAAACCTTTGGTTTACAAGGACCTTTACACCCAGAACTTGGCATAGCTATGGATATGTCTATTGGAATGAAAACCGAAGATGAAGCAATATGTACTCTTTCTCTTAGCTTTAACAATAATGGACCTTTTGGTACGTTTTTCAGATATATTTGCGATAATGGAACATATTTAGCTAGATATGATGATCTCTATGATGGCGACAATAAACAAATTGATTTGACTGGGGTTGATGTTTCAAAAAATGGTATTGAGTTAATTGATCGAGAATTTATTTCCGCTGTTAGAGAAAACCGCCCACCAAATGCGTGTGTTACTGATGCTATTTCAGCAATGCAAACTCTTGACAAAATAGAGAGAGATTTACATAGTGACTGAAAATAAAACAGCACTGATACTTTCAGCACATGCCGCAGATTTTGTTTGGCGTTGCGGGGGTGCTATAGCTCTTCATCAAAAGCTGGGATATAAAGTTACCATAGCTTGCATGTCATATGGCGAGAGAGGTGAGAGCGCTAAGCTATGGAAGCAAAGTGGAATGACCTTAGAAAAAGTGAAAAGCAAAAGAAAAAGTGAAGCAGAAAAAGCAGCTAAGTTACTAAATGCTCATAATATTATTTTTTTTGATCTTGGTGATTATCCTTTGGAAATTGACAAAGAAGCAAAGTTAAAAATAGTTGATGTTATTCGAAGTATTCAGCCAAATTTCATTATGAGTCATTCTAAATATGACCATTATAATACTGATCATATGCTTATGACTAAGGTAGCCATTGAGACGCGTATGATTGCGCAGGCTTGGGGACATAACCAAGGAGAAAAGGTGCTAGGCACTCCTCAATTATATTTATTTGAACCTCACCAAACCGAGCAAATGGGTTGGAAACCTAATGTATTCTTAGATATCACAGAAGTTTGGGATAATAAACGAAAAGCAATTGAGTGCATGGAAGGGCAGCATCACTTGTGGAATTATTATACGAATTTAGCAGAAAACCGCGCAAATCATTTTAGGCGCAATTCAGGCGGAATGGCTGGAGGTCGTGTTGCTAAATATGCTGAAGCGTTTGAGTCAATGTATCCAGTTTGTAAGGATGAACTTTAATGGGAGGAATCGTAGTACAAAACTTTGAGCGAGTAGAGGCAGAAATTATTGATGGTTTACAATCCTGTGGAGTATCTACCATCCATGAAGCACAAGGAAGAAAAGGTTTGCTGGCAAGTTATATTTCACCTGTAATTCCAGGAAAAAGAGTTGCAGGATCAGCTATAACAATATTAGCTGCTCCTGCCGATAACTGGATGGTGCATGTTGCAATCGAACAAATAAAGCCTGGTGATATTATGATATTGGGTACCACATCTCCCTCAGATGCAGGGTATTTTGGAGAATTGCTAGCGACATCCGCAATTGCCAGAGGTTGCAGAGGTTTCGTGATTGATGGCGGCTGTCGAGATATTGCAGAATTAAGAAAAATAGGTTTTCCAGTTTGGTGTAAGGCCCACAATGCGCAGGGGACTGTGAAAGAGGTTGTTGGGTCAGTAAACATTCCTATTGTTTGCGCAGGAGCGTCTGTTGATGCAGGTGATGTTATAGTAGCTGATGATGATGGAGTGTGTATTGTTAAGAGAGAAGAAGCAAAAAAAGTTCTCGGACTTGGACAAGAAAGAGAAATATTTGAAGTCGAAAAACGAAAAAAACTAGCTTCAGGTGAACTGGGATTAGATATCTATAATATGCGAGAGAAGTTAAAGAAATATGGTTTAAAATATGTCTGAAGGCACCCCAGCAATGTTGATGAGAGGAGGAACGTCAAAGGGACTATATTTTTTAAAAGAGGACATTCCTAATGATATTTCGAAAAGGGAAGACTTTCTACTTTCTGTTTTTGGTTCTCCAGATAATTTACAAATAAATGGTGTCGGAGGAGGAAACCCACTAACGTCTAAAGTTGCCATTGTTTCAAAATCAAAAAGGTCTGATATTGATGTTGACTACCTATTTTTACAGGTTGCTGTAGATGATTATATGGTATCTGCAACTCAAAATTGTGGTAACATACTCGCTGGTATTGCGCCCTTTGCAATAGAGCGAGGATTGATAAAACCGGAAAAAGACAAAACATCCGTAAGAATTTTCATGGAGAATTCAAAACAAAGTGCTATTGCAACTGTTGATACTCCTGATGGTACGTTAACTTACAATGGAAATACATATATAGATGGTGTTACTTTGCCAAGTTCCCCCATTTCATTAGAGTTTCTGGATATTGAGGGGTCTCTATGTGGTGAGCTTTTGCCGAGCGGTAATATAAAAGATGAAATAGATGGGTATTCCTTAACAATGATTGATAACGGAATGCCATGCGTAATTATTAAAGCAAGTCAACTAGGTCTTAATGGCAATGAAAAAGTCGAAGAGCTTGAAAAAAATAGTGCTCTTAGAGAAACTCTTGAAACCTTACGACTTGAGTGTGGAAAGATTATGAATCTTGGAGATGTGAAAGAGAAAACGGTACCGAAAATGACAATTGTGAGTAAACCTACACACGACGGCATGATAAATACGCGAACTTTTATTCCTCATCGGTGCCATCGGTCTATTGGCGTTTTTGGTGCCATTTCAGTCGCAACGGCTTGTCTAATAGAAGATACTCCTATCAATAAATTGTCGACAATACCTAGTGGTGAAAAAAAATTGTGTTCCATTGAACATCCCTCAGGACAGATGCATGTTGTAGCAGAGTTGAGAGATAAAAAAATCAAATCGGTAGCTATTTTAAGAACTGCCCGAAAGCTATTTGATGGTATGGTATTCCCCCATGAAGAGAGTGAGAAGGCTAATTGAAACCATGGATGCAGATTGGCTACCTTTTCACCCTAATCCCCGCAAACCAAAGTTCAAAGTACCCCATGGAGCAGTAGATGCCCATTGCCATGTTTTCGGTCCAGCTGCTCGCTTCCCATTTGCTTCAGAAAGAAAGTATACCCCCTGTGATGCATCTAAAGAGCAATTATTTTCACTCAGAGATTTTTTAGGTTTTAAACGCAGCGTGATAGTGCAGGCGACTTGCCATGGAAAAAATAATGATGCCTTGGAGGATGCTTTGCTGAATTCAAATAATATGGCTAGAGGAATTGCCTCAGTTGGACCAGAAATCGATGATCAAACCCTTAAGCGCTTGGACCATGCGGGTGTCAGGGGTGTGAGATTCAATTTTGTAAAAAGGCTTGTAGATGATACGCCGAAAGATATTTTCAAAGATATATCGAATATGATTGCAGAGTATGGATGGCACATTGTTGTATATGTCGAGTCACAAGACTTAAACGAGCTTATTCCCTTTTTAAAAGCACTTCCAACACTTGTGGTTTTTGATCATATGGCACGACCAGATGTAGCGAAGGGCACCAATAGTAAGGACTTTAATTTATTAATGAAGCTAATGGAAAATGAAAAGTTTTGGTGCAAAACAACTTGTCCTGAAAGGCTGACTAAAGTCGGACCGGAAGAAAATTATTCCGATGTTTTACCGTTTATGAGAAAACTTGTGGAAAACTTTCCTGACAGAGTATTATGGGGAACGGATTGGCCTCATCCGAATATGAAGTCGCATATGCCTGATGACGGTCAGCTAGTGGACATTATAGAACTCTTTGCTCCAAAAGAGGAAACACAGAAAAAACTCCTCATTGATAATCCATTGGCTCTTTACTGGAATGATTGAACCTAGCCCTTTTTAACTTTTGCTTCAACAAGTATCATGCTAATGATGGTAACCAAAGAACAATTCCTGGAAAAGAAATTAAAACGGCAATGGTAAAAGCATCAGCAATAAAAAATGGGGTTACTCCTTTAAAAACATCTTGCACACTAAGGTCATCTCGGACACCGGCAACAACGAAGCAATTTAATCCAATAGGTGGCGTTATTAAACAGAACTCTGCCATTTTCACAACAAGTATACCAAACCAGATTGCGCACATAGTGCCAGACATTCCAAATGCACTATCAGCGGCTGATACAGTTTCACCCCCATTTAGTGCCATAACAGCCGGGTAAACAACTGGTAGCGTTAATAGCAACATACCTATAGCGTCCATGAACATGCCAAGAACAGCATATCCAAGTAATATGCAAAATAGTATGAGTACAGGAGACATATCGAGCGATGTAATCCAAAATGAAAATGCATCTGGAAGCTTCGCAAAACCAAGGAAGCGAACATAGATTAGCACACCCCAAATAATGGTAAATATCATTATCGTTAATTTTGCAGTTTCTAGAAGAGCTTCCTTAAGCTGTTTTACTCGCATGCCTCTGTAAATAGCCATTAGAAAAACAATAAAAGCACCTATGGCCCCTCCCTCTGTAGGTGTTCCCCATGCATCACCGAATGGGTTATAAACGAAAAAAATTATTATTATTATAACGGCAACAATTGGAAAAGCTGGTGCGAGGCTTTCAAAACGCTCTTTCCAAGTAAATCCGCTAACGGGAGGCCCAACGTTCTTAAAATAGAGAGCGATGCAAACAATTAATCCACCATAAACTAATGCCGAAAACGCACCTGGAATAAACCCAGCTAGTAATAATTTCCCTACGTCCTGTTCCACTATTATAGCATAAATTACAAGAATCGCGGAGGGGGGTATTAAAGATGCTAAAGTGCCCCCAGCTGCTACAACTCCAGCCGCAAATTGTTTGTTATACCCTATTTTGAGCATCTCAGGAATTGCAATTCGTGCAAATACAGCAGCTGTTGCAACAGAGGCTCCTGATACTGCAGCAAATCCAGCTGTTGCAAAAACAGTTGATACTGCCAGGCCACCGGGTACCCAAGCAATCCATCGTTTGGCAGCCTCAAATAGAGCAGATGTCAACTTTGCATAATAGGCTAAATATCCAATTAAAATAAAAACAGGAATGAGACTTAATACGTGAGCACTTACTTTAGAGTGAGGGGTGAGACCTGCAACCTTGACGCTTATCTGAAGCGCTTTAAAAAAACGATTAGGATCATAATCAAACCCATTCCAACGAAGCCAAACCAAACCAATAAAACCAGCTAAACCCGCAGCGAATGCTACACGCATACCTAGAACGACAAGAAGCAACATTCCTCCGCTCACCCATAGACCTATAGTTATATTTTCCATCAACTAGATCTATCAATTGCATCGGTCTCAAGTTTTGCCTGTTTAGAGGCACTTAAGACTAAAGGTACTGCTGATGGTTGATCCAATCCTAATACTAAAGCTCTTGTATATCCAATAGCTTGTAAAAATAGACGAAGGGCCAGAACACTAAAAGCAAAGGGAACCACAAGCTTAGAAGGCCAAATAGGTAACCCAATATCAATAGAACTATCTCGGCTACAAAAAGGCCTCGCACAATCAAATGATCTATCGAAATGCACCCATGCACCCCATGTAAGTGCTAAGATAAGGATTAAGATTAGAATTATCGACAGCAATTCAAAGAGCCAAAGAGCCCGCCCTCTTAAAAACGAAACAAAAATGTCCATCCTAATATGACTTCCGTCTCTTTGCACATAAGATACACCCATTATTGCTATTATAGGCATTGCAGCCTCTATGTAATCGACGTATCCAGCTAGGGGAGCATTAAAAAATTTTCGACCTGTAACAGAGTACACAGCCAAAAACATAAGAGACAAAATCGCTAGGCCACTTATTAAAGCACAAAATTTCTCAAGCTTTAGCAGATGTCTGTCGAGGCGACTCAATAAATGCCCATCCTCAATCACCGCAACTTGGCCAGCCATTAGATAATCCTTAGTTTAAATGGTTAGGTCAAAAAAAATTGACCTAACCAAGAGTCAACATTAGTTTGAAGCCTTTGCTTTAGCCAAAGTCTTCATAACTAAATCGTACAATTCTTGACCTGGCAACCCTTGGGCTTCCATATCCTTTATCCAGGCATCACGAATAGGATCAGCTGCCTTTTTACGAAACTCTGCAATCACTGAATCACTTATTTCTATCTTTTTAACACCCTTTTCAGCGAGCACAGAATCCCACTTGCTTAAAAGTTTCCCATAATTATCTAAATAGTGATCAAGTGCTTCTTCTATTGATCCATCAAGTGCGTTTTTATGTTTAGATGATAGCCCTTCATAAGCATCAATGTTGACTACCACTGGGCAATTTACCGTCCCTGGATTAAGGTTGGCTGTCCACCAGTCGGCTTGATTGATTGTTCCAAATGATAGATGTGCGTGTTGCGCGAAGGCTACTGTATCGACGACGCCTGACTCCATTGCTTGATAGGCCTCTGTAGCAGTTACTGACGTTGGTACGGCTCCAACTGCTTTAAATGCCTGACCTAAACCACCGGTTGCTCGCACTCTCATGCCGTTAAACTCTTCAAGAGTATCTCTTGGATCCCCAGTTCCCACTAAGTTATATTGTGGCATAGGTGAAGTCATAAGAAGCTTTGCATTCCATTGTTCCATTTCCTTGGTCGCTGCTGGATGAGCATATACAGCGCTTGAAACAGCTACTTCTTGTTCTAAAGTCTCCACTCCTAGAAAAGGTAATTCCAAGACAGTTACTACTCTATTTTTATCACGGTGATAGCCAGCACAGAATTGAGCCATCTCAAATGCGCCTATACTTATGCCATCTAAGTTTTCTTTATTTTTAGATAATCCACCATAAGAGATATTCATAGTGAACTCTCCGTTTGTTTTCTCGCTTACGAGTTCTGCAAGTTTTTCAATATGTTCGGTAAAAGCTCTACGCTTGCCCCATACTGAAACATTCCACTCTTCAGCGAATGTCTCTGTACCAAAGCAAAAAACTATAGTAGCTATGCACAGTTTTTTTAAAAATTTCATACTTTCCTCCTTAGTGATTCTTTTTTGCGTCAAATATTATGTTATGCTACCTACCAATTAATCCCCATCAAGCTAGTTTTAACAGTATATTTCATTGAAGCCAGCTAGTTCACATAACATAATATTCAATTTGCTTTATCAGACAAGACGTTATAGTAGAAATTTTATTCGTGCGCAGGTGTTTATTGTTCATTACAAAATAAAAAACTTAGTGATTAATTTTAAAAGGATGATAGATAACTTTTCGTAAATTGTTTGGAAAATATTGCTCATAGATAAATTATAAAAAATAGAATGCCGTATTTAATCATGATAGATGGGTTATTTCGAAAATGTGTTTTTAAGGCGATTATCCCTCTTACCTTCACAGAATTTTTTGGTTTGAAAAAAAACCTTTTTTTTCTTTTCCCGATTATTTATTTTCTTGGCTGCATAAACATTACCTATGCTGAGGTTAGAGGTAAATTGTTGTATTTTTATTCTGATACTTGCGCTTATTGTAAGGCATGGGAGAATGAAATCGCCAATATTTACCTAAAAACAGAATTCGAAGATCAATTTAAACTTAGTTTCATTGATTTTTTTTCTGAAGCTGATTTAGAAAAATATGGAATTTCAAAAATAGTAAAAGTTACCCCAACCTTTATATTTGTAAAAGACAAAACAGAAGTTGGCAGAATAGAGGGATACAACGGTCAGGAGTTATTTTGGTGGCAAGTTGATGATGTAATTGCAAACATAAGACTAAAGAAAAACTTTTGAAAATAATTATGTCTAGGAAACCGTTGCTCTTCCAGTATGAGTAATATATACTTCAGCTAAAAGTGGGGGGATTTGTGAATATAAGCCGTAGAAAAGCTACCAAAATGATTGCTGTTTCCAGCGCATTTTTCTGCTCTGGTATTAGCGCCGTTTTAGCCGGTAAGCCTGAGGTGTCAGATCAAATCAATAACATAGTTTCTGGGTCACAGGCTAGAGAAGTGGACGTTTTTTTAGATGTTCCCGAAATTGCTGAGAACGGAAATCAGGTTAAGGTTGCATTTGAGATAGAAAGTCCAATGTCTGACTCAGATTTTGTTCAAGAAGTTTACATAATGGCAGATGGAAACCCAGCACCAAATGTTGCTAAATTCAATTTTACTCCCTATTCGGGTGAGTGTTTTGCATCAACTAGGATGAGGCTCTCTAAAACCCAGGATATTTATTTGATTGCGAAGTTTAACGATGGCACTCACTCAATAACTCAATCAACTATAAAAGTAACAATAGGGGGCTGTGGAGGATAGTAATGTCTAAAATTAAACCAAGAGCCAAGATACCAAAAGAAGCAGAGCTTGACGAAGTTATAGAGATTAAGACCCTTATTAGACACCCAATGCACAGTGGAAGAGTAAAAGACGTTGATGGTAAAACAATTCCGCGCCTAATTATTAATAAATTCAGCGCTATGTTTAACGGTAAGGTTGTGTTTACGGTAAATTTAGAGCCATCAATTTCGAGTAATCCATATATCTCATTCCCATTTAAAGTAAAAGAGGCAGGTACCTTTGAGCTTACATGGGAAGAAGATGGCGGCAACCAGTATAAATTGACTAAGAGTTTAAAAGTTGTCTAGTAGCAAATTGTATTGATAAAAGGTAAAACACTTGAAATTCAGTCGTCGAAACTTGATTAAATCTTTAGCTGCTCTTGGTTCAGTAGGATTTTCGACTAAAGTTCTAGCTCAAGACAAATCAAATCCAAATAACCTTCCTCCAAACCTGCCTGAGTGGACACCAGATCTTGGTGCGGGTGTAGATGAGAACCCATACGGAAGTCCCTCAGAGTTTGAAAGCAATGTTATTAGACGAAATGTTCCTTGGCTTACTGCTTCGTCTCAGTCATCAGTTAATTTTACACCTTTGCAGGATCTCGAAGGTATCGTTACCCCAAATGGCTTATGCTTCGAGAGACACCATGGTGGAGTAGCTGAAATCAATCCAACTGATTACCGCCTTATGGTAAATGGATTAGTAAATAGAGAGATGATCTTCAGTATTGAAGATTTGAAGAGGTTTCCTCAAGTCAATAAATTTTATTTCCTAGAATGTGCCGCTAATGGGGGCATGGAATGGAAAGGGGCTCAACTTAATGGGTGCCAATATACTTTTGGTATGGTTCATAACGTACAATATACGGGAGTAAAGCTGAGCGATCTTCTTAGAGAAACGGGATTAAAGCCAAAGGCAAAATGGGTATTGGCTGAGGGCAGTGACACTTCTGGAATGACGCGATCAATTCCCATCGAAAAAATTTTGGATGATTGTTTGATTGTATGGGCAATGAATGGTGAAGCCTTACGGCCAGAGCAAGGTTATCCAGCTCGTCTAGTAGTACCTGGGTGGGAAGGTAATATGTGGATTAAGTGGATAAGAAGACTCGAGTTTGGAGACAAGCCTTATATGACGAGAGAGGAGACATCTAAATATACCGACTTATTAACAGACGGAAAGGCAAGGATGTTTACGTGGGTTATGGAGGCAAAGTCAGTGGTTACATCGCCAAGCCCTGAAAAGCCAATTCTATACAAGGGAACTCAACAATTAAGAGGGCTAGCTTGGTCTGGAAAAGGAAAAATAAAAAGGGTTGACGTCTCTCTAGATGGTGGGAAAAATTGGAGAACTGCTCAGCTCCACGCGCCAATAATGACAAAGTCTTTGGTAAGATTCACACTTCCATTCGAATGGCGCGGTGAGGAGCTTTTGATCCAATCGAGAGCTATGGATGAAACTGGATACGTTCAACCATATATTCAAGACCTTCAAAAGATCAGAGGGAAAAATTCAATTTATCATAATAATTCTATTGCCACTTGGCTGGTAAGTAAATCTGGCAAGGTCGACAATGTACGTTTGGGTTAAAATAGTTTCAGTATTATTGCTGACTACTTTAATTGGCATATCTTCCTTGGAAGCCTCGGACAGAGCGTTTAATCTAGGGAGCATAGCAACAAGTCAACAAGTAAAAGGCTGGGACATTGATGTAAGACCAGACGGGGTAGGTGCGCCCATTGGCTCAGGTACCGCGTTTGATGGCGAAGAAATTTTTGCAGAGCAATGTGCGTCTTGTCATGGGGACTTTGGAGAGGGTGTAGATAGATGGCCTGAATTAGTCGGGGGTGAGGGTACTCTAAACACTCATGATCCTTTAAAAACCACTGGAAGCTATTGGCCTTATGCTTCCACAATGTTTGATTACATATATAGGGCTATGCCCTTTGGTGCGTCACAATCGCTTTCATATGACGAAACCTATCAGATAGTTGCTTATCTCTTATATATGAATGATATTATTGACGATGATTTTGTCCTATCTGATCAAAACATTGGGTCAATCAAAATGCCTAACCAAGACGGCTTTCTTTTACCGGACCCCAGGCCAGATGTATCCAACATTAATAGCAATCCCTGTATGGAAAACTGTAATGTACCAGTGAAGATAATTGGGAAAGCGAGAGATATAGACGTAACTCCAGAAGAGTAGCCTTTTTCATTTTTATATTTAAGAAATTATCATTACACTGGTGTAATGTTTAGCAGAAGAGAATTTCTACAGTATTTATCGGTAATGGGGGGTCTTTTTTCTACCAGTAGCTTCCCAACAATCGCTTCTCCAAAAAACATAACGGAAGCTGACCTCTTAAAATTCGACTCAAAGGGGCAAGTCACCTTATTGCATATAACCGACATACATGCACAATTGAAGCCAATATATTTTCGGCCACCATCAGAAAACTATGGAGTGGGAGCCTTTGAAGGCATTCCGCCTCATTTGGTTGGAAAAGATTTTTTGCGACATTTTGCAATAGAAAAAAATACGCCTTTGGCTTATGCGCATACCATGGTGGATTATGTAAGCCTTGCTAAAGAGTATGGGAAATTGGGAGGATTGGATCGAACCGCTTATCTGATTAAAGCTATTCGTGAAGAAAGGGGAGATGATAAGGTTCTATTATTAGATGGTGGAGATACATGGCAAGGGTCATACACATCTCTTAAAACCCAAGGTATGGATATGGTTTCTACCATGAACCTACTTTTACCGGAAGCTATGGTAGGACATTGGGAGTTTACACTGGGTAAGGAGAGAATAAAAGAACTTACTGAACAACTCAGCTGCCCATTTATAGGTGGAAACGTTTTTGATACCGAATGGGAAGAACAAGTTTTTGATAGTACATTATTTTTTGAAAGAGGAGGGGTCAATGTAGCGGTTATTGGTCAGCATTTCCCCTATACTGCCATTGCAAATCCTAGCTATTTGGTTGAGGGTTGGTCATTTGGAATACGCACTGAGTTGCTACAGAAGAATGTAAATAAAGCAAAGGAAAATGGTGCAGAGGTTGTAGTTTTGCTATCTCATAATGGGTTTGATGTTGATCAAAAACTTGCCAGAATTATTACTGGTATAGATGTCATTTTGACCGGCCATACTCATGACGCTATACCCCATGCAATTAAGTTAAACAATACTCTCTTGCTATCTTCGGGGTCTCACGGAAAGTACCTGGGAAGAATAGATTTACAGGTGAATAATGGGAAAGTTGTTGAAAGTACATCATCTCTAATTCCAATTTTTTCTGATATCTTAAAGTCAGACAATGACATGATGAAGAAAATAATCGAGGTAAGAGCTCCCTTCGAAATGGAATGTCAGAACGTCATTGGCCGCACGGGGTCACTATTATATAGGAGGGGTAATTTTAATGGGACTTGGGACGATGTAATTTGTGACTCAATAATTGAACAGAGAGATAGTGAAATTTCTTTTAGTCCAGGCTTTCGCTGGGGGACTACCCTTTTGCCCGGCCAAAATATAACTATTGAGGATATTTACAGTCAAACCGCCATAAACTATCCAGAGGTCTACAGAATAAAAATGACCGGAAAAGTAATCAAGGAATTACTTGAAGATGTTTGCGATAATATCTTCAATCCTGATCCGTTTTTTCAGCAGGGTGGAGATATGGTCAGAGTGGGTGGCATGACGTATGAGTGCCACCCAAAAGAAAGGATGGGGCATCGCATAAAAAATTTAAAATTATTGCGAAATGGAAAAGATATTCAGAAGACGAAAGAGTATGTAGTGTCTGGTTGGGGGTCAGTAAATCAAAATATAGAAGGTCCTGCTATATACGATATATTGAAAAACTATATTATTGATAAAAAGGAAATCAAGCCGAAAAGGCCCCCGCCTGTCACGGTTATTGGAGTTTAAATAGGAAGGCAGTTATGCAACTGCCTTCCTAAACGAAACCTACGAGAACATATCGGTAGTAATACCGTTGTACCAACCTATAGACTCTTCGTAGGTCTTCTTACGCTTAGCGTTATCTTCGTCGGTTTTAGAGACGAACTTTTCCACTGCTTCGATCTTTTCTTCTCCAGCCTTATAATTTGCGCCAACCTTTATACCGTCATTGGTAGCTACTAAAGACCAACATGTGTTTGAAAATTTTGCAGCAAATACTTTGCTACCGGTAAGTTCGCCTCTAATATGATTTGCTGCAACCTTTGCTTGACTGTTTGCAGAGAAACCAGATTTTGGCATTGACGAAGCAACTGATGCATCTCCCAGCACGTAAATATTACTATCTGCCTTAGTTTGCATTGATGCTGGAATTATTGGGCTCCAATCTCCATCTGTTACACCAGCATTCATCGCTATAGCACCTGCTCTCTGGGCAGGCACCACACAAGCTACGTCCGCTTTAAACGTATCAAGATCAGTCTCAATTTCCATCGTTTCAGGATTTACGTTCTTAATTCCCCCATGAGTATCGTTATCGATCCATTCAACCATGCCAGGGTAATGTTTTTCCCAGCCAGCCATAAATAGTCCTTGTTTAGAAAACTTATTTTTTGGGTCTACAACAACAATTTTGGCAGTCGGATTTCTTTCTTTAAGTATATGCGCGACCATCGAAATGCGCTCATAAGGTCCCGGGGGGCATCTGTAAGGATTCGGCGGAGGAACCATCGCAAAGGTACCACCCTTTGGCATATTTAAGACTTGATCTCTCAAAACCTTAACTTGTGTTCCCGACTTCCAAGCGTGTGGCATTTTTGTTTGTGCTTCCACCGAGTACCCATTAATGCTGTCGTATTTTATATCGATCCCTGGCGATAATACCAACCTATCATAACTCACAGTAGCCCCAGAGCCTAATCTCACTTTGCGAGCGGACGAATCGACAGATATTGCCCAATCATGTACAACGTTAACTCCATGATTAGCGCTTAAATTATCGTATGAATGTCCAATTGAGTCATATTCGCGAAACCCACCTAGGTAAAGGTTTGAGTAAAAACATGTGTAATATTGTTTTGATGCTTCAATTAAAGTCACATCAATTGCGCCTTTGGAGTCTTTTGCGATATATCTTGCTGCCGTAGCACCACCTGCACCACCACCGACAACTACGACTTTGGGTCGCGCTGACCCCGTAGAAATAGCTGGCATCGCTAACAAGGATGTTGAAGCAAGAGCAAAAGATACAAAGGCACGTCTGGATAAATTATTCATAGTGTCCTCCCTATTTTTTAATTTTTTTATAGTTTAACAGGATTATTTACTTTTTTGAAAAAAAAATTAAAAAAATAGGATTTTGGTTTTTATCTATATTTGAAAAGGTTTCAGCTATTTTTCTAAGCTGTTAAAATAAATGGCTAAAGATGCAATTTCATCCTTGTCTAGAGCACTAGCAACCAACTGCATTACTTCATTCTCCAGCTCTTTATTTTTATATAATATTAACTTCTTTGCAATATAAAGGGCTTCAGCGCCATTTATGGCAGGAATACCTTCATCAGATGAGTTTTGATGACATGTTAAACATTGTCCTGATAAATATTCGCCGTAATCAAAGTCAGCTCCCTCAAGCAACGGTTCTGCTACTAGTCCCCGAAATACCAGCAAACAAAAAATGACTATAAAAAATTTAAAAATAATTTTTACCACGCTATAAGATTATCGTGCGAAAAGCGAAATTGTAAATGACTTTTATACTCAGGAACAAAATATAGCGGGTTTGCATGTAGATAATCTTGTGAACTTACTGGGTAAATACTGTATTAGTTTTTTTTACATTTATATTATGCGAAAGTTGACCTCTTTAAGTGTAAATTATAAACTTAAAAGAGTTTTGAAAAGACGGAGCCCAAAATGACAAAAAAATCGACTGGAAATAAAGTAATAGTAGCAGGAGTCGGAATGATTCCTTTTGCTAAGCCTGGAGCTTCAGAGACCTATGATATTATGGGTGCGAAAGCAGCTAAGTTAGCGCTCCAAGACAGTGGTGTAGACTATCAAAATATCCAAAGTGCATTTGTTGGATATGTATTCGGAGATTCCACATCAGGTCAGCGCGCTTTGTACCATGTTGGCATGACAGGTATTCCAATTATAAATGTAAACAATAACTGTTCTACAGGTTCCACAGCACTTTATTTGGCAAGGCAAGCGATAGAAAGTGGTTCTAGTGATTGCGTTATGGCGCTTGGCTTTGAGCAAATGCGACCTGGAGCGCTCGGTGATATCTACACTGACAGGCCCAGTCCTTTTGGTGAATTTAATGAAACCTGCGAACAGTTAGTAGGTAACGCAGAAATTCCATTAGCGTTACGTTATTTTGGAGGTGCTGGAAAATCACATATGGATAAATATGGGACCACCATGAAAGACTTTGCAAAAATTAGAGCTAAAGCAAGCAGACATGCCGCTAAAAACCCGTTAGCCCTATTCAAGAGAGAGGTCAGTGAGAAAGAAGTAATGGAGTCTCCAATTATGTGGCCAGGTGTTATGACCAGATTAATGGCGTGCCCACCAACCTGCGGAGGGGCCGCTGCTGTATTGGTTTCCGAAAATTTTGCGAATAAACACAATATTGATACCAGCGTAAAGATTTTAGCGCAGGCGATGACAACTGATTACGAGTCTACTTTTTCAGAGAAGGATATGATGCAATTAGTAGGGTACGACATGACTAAGGAGGCGGCAAAAAATGTATATCAGCAAACTGGGGTTGATGTTAAAGATGTGGACGTAGTAGAACTACACGATTGTTTTGCCCACAATGAGCTTATAACTTATGAAGCTCTTGGCTTATGTGAAGAAGGCGAAGCGCAAAAGTTTGTTCAAGATGGAGATAATACTTTTGGAGGCAAATTTGTCACAAATCCATCTGGAGGGCTACTTTCCAAGGGACACCCATTGGGGGCAACTGGGTTAGCACAGTGTTTCGAATTAACTCAGCAACTCCGTGGAAATGCAGGTAAAAAGCAAGTCGAAGGAGCCAAAATGGCTCTGCAGCATAATCTCGGCTTGGGCGGAGCGTGTGTTACTACCCTTTATCAAAGCTCATAGATAGTTCAGCTCAGTGCAAGACCCAAGAATTTTGACATTCTTTGGTTAAATTTCACTATGTCTTGAGGGAGCTCTCCTTCCACCATTTTTGCCTGATCAAACAGTAGAAAAGACGCATCATTCAAAGCGTCTTTGTCTGTATCCTTAATCTTATTAAGCTTCTTTATTATATTATGATCTGGATTTATCTCTAATATTCTGGGCATACCCTTGAAATCCTTATTTTGAATTTTCATTATTCTTTCCATTTGAACATCCATTCCTGTATCAGGTGCTACAAGACAGCAAGCACTATCAACCAGTTTTGTGGACACTTTAACATCTTGTACGTTTTCCCCCAGTATTTCTTTAATTTTTTCTATAAGACCCTTCATGCCTGCGGTTGGCTTCTTATCTTTTTCTTTTTTATCGTCTGAAAAAGATGTAAGGTCTATATCGCCTTTGGTTATTGAAACGAACTTTCTGTCTTGAAACTCACTTGCCATGGATAACCAAAATGTATCGATTGGGTCTGTTAAAAATAATACGTCAAGCTTTTTCTTCTTGAATACTTCAAGATGTGGACTGCCTTCTGCCATCTCTTTATTTTCTGCTGCCAAATAGAATATATCCTTCTGTTCTGCATTCATTTTTTCGATATAATCCGATAAAAACACTGGTTTATCACCGTTCATAGACTGAAATTTTGATAATTCGAGAAGCTCGTTCTTCAGGTCAAAATCCTCATAAATCCCTTCTTTAAGGACGATACCGAATTCATTCCAAAAAGAAGAATACTTTTCTGAATCTTTATCTTTCAGCTTTTTTAGTTCGTTAATGACCCTCTTCTTTAATGCCTTAGAAATTTTGTTAAGGGTGACGTTATGCTGTAGCATTTCTCTGCTGACATTAAGATCGACGTCTGATGTATCAACTATGCCTTTTACAAACCTAAGCCATCTCGGAAGAATGCTTTCAGAGTCATCGGTTATCAAGACACGGTTTGAATAAAGTTTAATCTTGGATTTCACGTCCATTTGAAACAAGTCAAATGGTCTTGTGTCCGGGATGAAAAGAAGATTTATATAGCTTAACGTTCCTTCGACCTTATTATGTAAAGTGAGTAAAGGTTTATTAAACCCAGCACCTATTTGTTTGTAGAACTCTTCATATTGTTCAGCAGAAATATCTTTTTTCTCTCTTGTCCAAATAGCGGATGCTTTGTTAAGCAATTCAGGTTCATTTTTTCCATCGATAAAGTTTACCGAATACATTAAGTGATCTGAATACTTTCGCGTTATGAAGCCGATCCTTTCTTTATCGAGATATTCCTTTTCGCTCCGCTTTATATGAAGTGTGATTTCTGTTCCTACCTCCTCTTTAGTAGCATTAGAAATTTCATATCCTGAAATACCATCCGACTCCCATTTATTTGCTTGAGTTTGCCCAACAGCCTTGCTTACAACTTCAACCTTATCAGCGACCATAAAAGCTGAATAAAAACCTACACCAAATTGACCTATAAGATTAACATCTTTCTTTTTTTTATTCTTTCCTGCGTTTTTCTCAAGTTCTGCCAAAAATTCTGTAGTTCCGGATTTGGCAATTGTTCCCAGGGAGTTTTCTAAGTCCTCTTTACTCATACCGATGCCGTTATCCCTTATTATCAAAGTGCTATCTTTTTTGCTTGCATTGATTTCAATTTTAAGATCTTCGGTCCCAACGCTATCATTTTTTTCGGTTAAAGATAGGAATCGCCGTTTATCAAGCGCATCACTACTATTGGAAATTAATTCTCTGAGGAAGATCTCTTTTTCCGAGTAGAGAGAGTTAATTACGATGTTGAGGACGCGGCCGGTGTCTGCTTCGAAAGCCTTTTTCATTTAAAATTTCCCTTAATTTTTAAATTTGTTGATACTATTTATGTATTGAATATTAAGTAGTCAATAAAAACGAACGCTTTTTTTCGCTTTTTTTATAATTCTTCAGGTTGTTTTTTGATCCCAATAAGTGTAAGACCTAGCTTGGCGATGTTTTAGTGTTCTGAGGAATGTAGATGGGCTGGGATAAAAATAATTGGCGTAAAAAACCGAGAGTTCAAATGCCTACGTACGGTAATCTAGATGAATTGGCGTACGTTGAGTGTAGCTTAGAGGCATTACCACCGTTGGTTTTCGCCGGAGAGGTGACAAATTTAAAGGAACAACTCGCTAAGGTAGGTATGGGTGAAGCTTTTTTACTTCAAGGTGGCGATTGCGCCGAGAGCTTTTCAGAATTTTCGGCAAACTTGATAAGAGATACTTTCAAAGTAATGCTCCAAATGGCAGTGGTGCTGACCTTTGGCTCAAAAAAACCAGTGGTAAAGATCGGTCGTATGGCTGGACAGTTTGCAAAGCCTCGGTCCGCAGACTATGAAACTGTCAATGATCAAAAACTACCTTCATACCGTGGAGATATTATCAATGATATTGCCCCGGACTTGAAAAGTAGAGAGCCTGACCCTAGGAGAATGCTTCAAGCCTACACGCAATCAGCAGCCTCTGTAAACCTTTTGAGAGCATTTTCTCAAGGAGGCTTTGCTGATATACGTCAAGTTCATTCTTGGACCCTAGAGAATACTAGGACAGGAAGCAGATATACTCAGTTTTCAGAGCTTGCTGAGAGAATTTCTGAAGCTCTTGATTTCATGGAAGCAGCTGGTGTTTCACCCAATAATACTCAGACGCTTAGAAAGGTTGATTTCTACACAAGCCATGAAGCATTGCTTTTGGAATATGAAGAGGCACTTTGCAGAATTGACAGCCTCACAGGTAACCCAATTGCGGGCTCTGGTCATATGCTTTGGATTGGAGATAGAACCAGAGATCCAGATGGAGCTCATGTTGATTTTTGTAGTGGTGTTGAAAATCCAATAGGGCTTAAGTGCGGACCGAGCTTATCTAAAAATGACTTGGTAAAATTAGTGCACAAGCTAAATCCAAAAAATGAAATGGGCAGACTAACGCTAATTACTAGATTTGGTCACGAAAAAGTTTTAGATTATTTACCGAAACTAATAGAAATCGTTCAATCGGAAGGGTTGAATGTAGTTTGGTGCTGTGACCCCATGCATGGAAACACAGTTAAGTCAAGCAGTGGGTTCAAAACTAGACCATTTGATCACGTATTAGCTGAGGTACAAAATTCGTTCGCAGCCCATCGATCAGAAGGGACATACCTCGGTGGTGTTCATTTTGAAATGACAGGAAAAGATGTGACCGAGTGTACCGGTGGTCTTCAATTTATCGATGATGAAGACCTTTCTTTGCGGTACCACACTGCCTGCGACCCTAGATTGAATGCTTCTCAGTCTCTTGAGCTAGCATTTTTAGTGGCGGAACAACTGGAAAAATAAAAAAAGGCAAATACCTTCTCTCGCAATGCTAAATTTTTGTGTAGTAACCTCACATAAAGAAATACCATCTTCCGATATAACTTTTCTGAAGAGCCATTTAAAAGCCGAACGAGTAGATATTCTAGGTTCCTGTGGGGTTCAATTTCAAGTGTACCCGGAAAATATCACTGATGAGCTTCGGTTAGAAAGAAGTAAAAATATTGATATAAATTTCATATCTGAGGATGAACGAAGGGTGCATCTGTTAGCTTCTGATATGGATGGAACTATTTTAGAAGAAGAATGCATTGATGAGATTGCTGATCTTGTAGGAAAAGGGTCCGAAGTGAGGAGCATAACGGCACTTGCGATGAAAAAGGGTTTGAATTTTGAAGAGGCTTTGCAAAGAAGATTAGCCTTCCTTAAGGGTACGGAATTAGAAGTTTTAGATCATTGTTTGTCTAAAAAAATTAATATCAGGCCTGGCGCTGCAGTTCTTTTTAAATCGTTTAAAAAACATTTTGGACAAACTGCTATTCTTTCAGGAGGCTTTACATATTTTTCTGATCACATTCAGAAAGAATTGGAAGCCGATTTCTCATTTGCTAATGTTTTGGAATGTAAAGAGAATCGCTTGACCGGAAAAGTGTTGGGAACAATAGTAAATGCAGGGAAAAAAACCGAATTAATAAAGCAATTAATTTCTCGGCAAGGCAAAACTATCTCTAATGTTGTAGCGGTGGGTGATGGAAACAATGATATAAGAATGATTTCAGAATCAGGGGTGGGTATCTCGTTCAAGGGCAGTCATCAACTTAATCTTTCAGCAAAACATGTGTTAAAGAATTCAGATATATCGGCTATCCTATACATACTCGGACTGAGAGAAGAGCAGTTTGTTTATTGAATTGAATCTGTGGAGAATTTGAGCTTGGCAGAAAAAGGCGTATTAATTATTTTGTCCTCGCCATCGGGAGCAGGTAAGACTAGCATTGCCCGTGCTTTAGTTGAAGAAAATAAAAACTTCTTATTTTCCGTTTCGGCTACTACGAGAAAATCGAGGCCAGGTGAAGTAAATGGTAGAGAGTACCATTTTTTAACTGTTAACGAATTTAGAGAAAGAATTTATGGTGGTCAATTTTTAGAGCATGCCAAAGTTTTTGGAAATTTATATGGGACTCCTCTTCAACCTGTATTGGAGTCCGTCAACAATGGGAAAGATTTGATTTTTGATGTTGACTGGCAAGGTGGCAAACAAATACGAAGCTCATCTCTCAGTAAATTTGTTATTTCTATATTTATTTTGCCACCATCAATCAAAGCTTTGCGGGAGAGATTGATGAAACGAGCTCAGGACTCATCGGATACGGTTAAAGATAGAATGAGAAAATCTATTGGTGAAATAATGCACTGGAAAGAATATGATTATGTGATAGTGAACAATAATTTTGAGCAAACTCTTCATGAGGTAAAAACGATAACCACAGCTGAAAAATTAAGACGCGTTAGAAATAGCCAATTGGAGGAGTTTATTAAAACACTTAGGAACGAATTTGAGGAATTAAAATCATGACAACCATATATAAGCTTGGAAATATGAAACCTACGCTACCAGAAAATAATGATTTTTGGATCGCCCCGAGTGCATTTGTTATCGGCAATGTAATAATGAAAGAAGGAACATCTGTTTGGTTTGGAACAATTATAAGAGGGGATAACGAAACAGTAACTATAATGGATGGCACCAATATACAAGAAAACACAATTCTCCATACAGACTTAGGCTTCCCGATTGAAATAGGGAAAAACTGCACAATAGGCCATAAAGCTATGCTTCATGGATGTATCATTGAGGACAATACTCTTATTGGTATGGGGTCAACAGTATTAAATGGTGCTCGAATAGCAAAAAATTGCTTAGTAGGTGCCTGCTCCCTGGTAACTGAGGGTAAAACGTTTCCGGAAAATTCGCTCATTATGGGATCTCCAGCAAAGGTTGTACGGCAGTTAACAGAAAAAGAGATTGAGGGGATCACGAAGTCTGCAAAATGGTACCAAAAAAACATGAGACGGTTCAATTCAGAAATAAAGGCTATGAAATTGTAAGCACTTGGAAATTTAGATGAGTTCAATTGCTATATTGAGAATTTTAATTGTTTTAGCTTTGACAATAACGCTTATGCCTATCTATCTGCTAGGGTTAGCTCTAGATTGTTTATTCGGACAAAGGATAATTGTTTTGCTTATCAAAAAGTTTTGGTCTAGAGCTGTAATGAAGACAATTGGAATAAAATGGGAACTAGTAGGGCTAAAGAGTGAAGCGCATATTTTCGTCTCTAATCACGTCTCTTGGATCGATATTTTAGCTATAAATAGCACTTTAGATGTGGTCTTTGTCGCAAAAAAAGAGGTTAGATCTTTGCCGGGTTTGGGAGTTCTTGCTGTTCTTGGGCAAACAATATTTATAGAAAGAAAATCTTTAAATGCACTGACCCAAAAGTGGGCGGTGGAAGAATGTTTAAAAAAAGGCCAAAGCATATTCTTCTTTCCAGAGGGCACAAGTACTGATGGTTCAATTATTAAACAATTTAAATCGTCCCTTTTTGAAGTTTGTTATGGTGAAACATTTAAAGAAAAGATTTTAGGGTCCGTTCAGCCTTTAACAATCATTTACAAGTCACCAGTAGAAAATGATCCTAGCTTTTATAGTTTTTGGAGAGAAGAGGACACAATCTTTGAAAACATAAAAAAAATCATTAAGAAAGCACGTCACGGTAGGGTGCGGTTGGTATTCCATAAGCCAATTGAATTTAACAAATATGGTAATCGAAAAAATTTAAGTTTCGCCTGTTACAAGGCCGTTGAGAGCGGTTTAGTAAGCCAAGAAAACTCACTTTAGGAGATGAGCACCAATATACTGAGCGTTTTGCCCAATCTCTTCCTCAATACGTAAAAGTTGGTTATATTTTGCTAACCTGTCACTTCTCGATAACGATCCAGTCTTTATTTGAGTGCACCCAGTGGCTACTGCTAGATCAGCTATAAACGTATCCTCTGTTTCTCCAGATCTGTGAGACATTATGCAGGAATAATTATTTTCCTGAGCTAGCGAAATTGTCTCTATAGTTTCGCTTAATGTTCCTATTTGATTTGGCTTTATCAGGATTGCATTCCCTGCTCTTCTTTCTATACCTTCTCTGAGTCGGATTTTATTGGTTACAAACAAGTCATCTCCCACCAATTGTACTTTTGGGCTTAGGGTTTCAGTGAGCAGTTCCCATCCTTCCCAATCATCCTCAGCCATTCCATCTTCAATAGAGAAAATAGGATACATCTGGCATAGCCTCTCCAGATTTGCAGCATTTTCCTCTGCTGATAAAGATTTATTTTCACCTGCCAAGTTATATCTGTGGTTTTTAAAATATTCTGTTGATGCACAATCAAGAGCTAAATAAAAATCTTTCTCTAAAATGTAGCCACAAGATTTGATTGCCTTCGCAATTGCATCTAGGGCTCTTTCAGTACTTTCCAAGGATGGGGCAAAACCTCCTTCATCTCCAATATTTGTACTAAATCCATCTGTCTTTAGATTTTTTTTAAGAGTTTGAAAAACTTCGCATGACATTTGTATGGCTTTACTGAACGTTTTTGCCCCAATTGGCATAATCATAAACTCTTGAAAATCGATAGCGTTATCCGCGTGACTGCCCCCGTTAATTATATTCATCAAAGGCACTGGGAGTTTATACTCCTTGACGGATCCCAGGTACCTAAAGAGTGACTGGTTCTTTAAATCAGATGCTGCTCTAGCTGTCGCTAGAGAAACGCCTAACATAGCGTTTCCGCCTAAATTTGACTTATTTGGTGTGCCATCCAACTGAATTAGCATATCGTCGATTTTTTTTTGGTCTAATGGATCATGGCCTCTTAAGTGAGGGCCTATTTTTTCGTTAATATTGTTAACAGCTGTTCTTACCCCCTTGCCCAAATACCTTTTTGAATTATCGTCTCGCAACTCTAGAGCTTCGTGGCTGCCAGTAGAGGCTCCAGAAGGAACTGAAGCTCTACCAAAAAAACCATTTATCAGAGATACATCAACTTCAATGGTAGGGAGCCCTCTGCTATCAATTATCTCACGTGCAATTATTCGATCAATGGTTCCCTTCATTTTTTTTTCCATATAGTTCTAGTTTATGTCCGATTAGCTCATAACCTAGCTTCTTAGCTATTTTCTTTTGCATATGCTCGATTTCTTCATCAATGAATTCTATGACTGTACCGGAATCTACATCGATTAAGTGATCATGATGATTTCTCACCGCATCTTCAAATCTTGATCGACCGTCGTTAAATTCTAATTTTTCAAGAATTCCCGCATTCTTTAAAATTTTAACTGTTCTATACACCGTTGCTATTGATACTTTATTGTCGATTTTGTTTGCTCGTTCGAATAAAGTTTCCACGTCTGGGTGATCATCAGAGTCTTCGAGTACCTTTATGATTAGTCGTCTCTGCCCAGTCATTCTTATACCAACTTTTCTGCATCTCTCGGATATTGTTTCAAGCATCATTTTGTCTCAGCAAGTCTTTCGCTTGCTCCCATATAGCAAGTAATTTTTTATCCGTTAGTTGTTTTTTAGATAACTTCTCGGCTTCAATTAATTTTATCGATTCACTTATTCTTTTTTTGAATTTTTTGATTGAAACACCTAAGCTTTTTTCTGGGTCTATATCAAGTTTTCGTCCCAAATTAACAAGCGAAAAAAGAATATCTCCAAATTCTTCTTCTATTGCAATTTTCTCATTAGCTTCATAAGCATGCCAGAGTTCCTTCACTTCTTCGTTTATCTTGTCGAGTATTTCTGCTGAATTGGTCCAATCAAAATTTAGCTGTGAGGCTTTTTTTTGAACTTTTGTGGCGTGAGATAATGCTGGAAGTGATAGAGGTACGTCTTCAAAAAATCTCTCTGCATCTTCAATATTATTTTTCTCCAGAGATTTAATTTTTTCCCAATTATCTTTAACTTCTTGAGTGGAAATCGTTTCTACTTCTCGTTTTACTGTATTGAATACATGAGGATGCCTGAAAATCATTTTGTCACATACATCTTGGACTACATCATCAAAAGTAAAGCCATAATCTGTCTCAGCTATATTGCAATGAAAAGCTATCTGGAACAAAAGATCTCCTAGCTCACTTTTTACTGCGTCCGGTTTATTTAATGAAATGGCGTGCTGAAGTTCATGTGCTTCTTCGATACAATAGTGTGCTATACTCTTGTTTGTCTGCTCCACATCCCAAGGGCAGCCAGTTACAGGGTCTCTCAGGCTCTCAATTAATGACTCTAGTCTTTGTATTCCAATATTACGGTTGTAGACTTTGGCATTTTTTTTTTTATCCATATATAAATCTTTCCTGTTCTTCTACCCCTCACCCTTGTAGGGCGCTACATACTGTAGGGCCATATCCCAAGGGAAAAATATCCAGGTATCTTGGCTGACTTCAGTTATGAAAGTATCTAGAGAATCCTTGCCTAGTGGTTTGGCATAAACAGCCGCATAGTGTGCCTTAGGGTACTTCTTTCTAATGGCTTGGAAGGTTTTTCCTGTATCGACTAGGTCGTCAACGATAAGTATTCCATCACCATCACCTACATAAACGTCTGCGGGTTCCTTTAATATTTCCGCTTCAGATTGAACTTGGTGATCATAAGATTTGACGCTTATTGTTTCGACCACTCTCAAGTCTAGTTCTCTAGCTACAACCATTGCAGGAACCATACCTCCTCTAGTAACGGCTACAACAGCTTCCCAGCCGGAATCTTTGGGTCCCATTCTCTCTAATCGCCAAGCAAGGGCTCTCGAATCTCTATGGATTTGTTCCCAAGATATATGAAATCCTTTTTCATGCGGCAAAGTTTCCATGATTGCTACTCTTTTCTTCCGGTAACCACATCAATATCTGGAGCATCCTCTGCTTTCATCCCCACTATATTATATCCTGCATCTACATGTAGATTTTCTCCAGTAATTCCGGACGAGAGGTCTGATAAAAGGAAAAGTGCAGCGTTCCCAACCTCATCCTGTGTTACATTCCTTCTCAAAGGAGAGTTCAGTTCATTCCATTTCATTATATATCTGAAATCTCCTATTCCAGAAGCCGCTAATGTTTTTACAGTGCCTGCACTAATCGCATTGACTCTTATGTTTTTCTTGCCTAAATCCATTGCCATATATCGAACGGAGGCTTCCAGTGCAGCTTTTGCAACACCCATAACATTGTAGTGGGGTAACACTTTTTCCGACCCATAGTAGGTCAACGTTAATATTGAGCCTCCCTCTGGCATTAACGTTTCTGATTCTTTAGTGACAGCGGTGAACGAATAAACGGAGACATCCATTGTGGACAAAAAATTTTGCTTTGAAGTATCCACATACCTGCCCCTCAATTCGTTTTTATCTGAAAAGCCAATGGCATGAACCAAAAAGTCAATGTTTTCCCACTCCGCTTTTATTTTAGCAAAAGTTTCCTTTATTGCAATTTGATCCGCTACATCACACTCCAATGTGAAGTCAGAGCCAACATTTTCAGCTAAGGGAATTATTCTTTTTTTAAGTGCCTCACCTTGATATGTAAAAGCTAATTTTGCACCCTGAGCACTGCATGCCTTTGCTATGCCCCACGCTATCGATCTTTCATTAGCCACACCCATTATCAGGCCCTTTTTATCGGATAGCAGACCCATATAAGCAATACTCCCTATAAATTTTGTAAAAAAGATTATATAAAAGAATAGAGATTTTTTTTCTAAAAGCCATAACTGAGATAAAAAAATTGGAAATAAAATGGAAAGTAAATTTGATGAAAAGTTATTTGCTGGTAGAGAACCTTTTACAATCTTTCGCAGATGGCTAGAAGAGGCAAGGAAGGAAGAGCTAAATGACCCAGACGCTATAGCTCTAGCTACTGTTGATGAGGAAGGCATGCCCAACGTAAGGATGGTGCTACTTAGAATAATTGAGGATGACGGCTTTATATTTTTCACTAATTATGGCTCTAGAAAAGCAAAAGAAGCCTTTTCATCAAAAAAAGCAGCCTTTAATTTACACTGGAAAACATTAAGAAGACAGATAAGAGTTAGAGGACATGTTGAGAAAGAGGATGGTTTAATAGCAGACAAGTACTTCTCTGAAAGACACGCAGGGTCACAAACAGCTGCTTGGGCTTCTAAACAAAGTGAAACGTTAGCAGATAGAAAAGAACTTATCGAGAGATGGTCAGATTATCAAAAAAAATTCAAAGAAAATGTTATGAGGCCAAAGTTTTGGGGAGGAATCCGAATTAAGCCAATCCAAATTGAATTTTGGGCTGATGGGCAGTATAGGTTACACGACAGATTTGTGTGGGAAAGGAAGCTTGGCGAAAACGTTTGGAATGTTCGAAGGCTGTACCCTTAATTCTTTTACTGTTTTTTTCGTATTTTCTGATATAATTGTCATCTTTAGTATTTTAAGAGTAGGAGTAACTATTTGGGTGTTAAATTAAAAGGAACTGTTAAGTGGTTTGACACTACCAAGGGGTTTGGTTTTCTGCTTGTTGATGATGGCAAGGGTGACGTGCTACTTCACGCAAATGTATTGAGAAATTTCGGTAGGGGCTCTATTGTCGAGGGTTCAACTGTGGAGTTTGAAGTCCAAGATACTGACAAGGGTAGACAAGTATCTATAATTCATAGTTTGGATGTCGCCAGTGATTCCAATGAGGGTTCTGAAGAAACTGAAGAGTTTGGAGTCCCAGATGTCGCTGGAGTAGAAATGGTTCCGGCGCGAGTAAAATGGTTCGATAAATCAAAGGGATTTGGCTTTGCTAATGTGTACAGGTCTAATGAAGATATTTTCCTGCATATGGAGATCCTTAGACATTTTGGTTTTTCTGATTTACAAGCGGGGGAAGCTATAGTTCTTCAGGTAGTAGATGGTCCAAGAGGAAAAATGGCTGGAGCTGTGCACTCTTGGGATAATATTGCTTGAAAGATAACAAATTTTAGTTCAAAACTGGACGACGAAATTAGCAGACCATAGATGATTCGCGGGGCGTGGCGCAGCCTGGTAGCGCGACGGTTTTGGGTACCGTAGGTCGTGAGTTCGAATCTCGCCGCCCCGACCACCTTACAAGTTGAGACGTAAAAAAAAGCTTGAGAGCCAAGTTAACGATACGCTTTTATTAAGTAATTGTTGTCAACAGAAAAATTTTTATTTTTTTCAAAAATTTTTGTTGACCAGAGGGTGCATTATCGCGCAAGTTGTATGTCAGGCGGTTAAAACATCAATATGTAGTGTTTGGCAAAAGCGGCTATAAAAATCGCGTCAGTTGCAAACATATGTTGTTCGGTCAAGCAACCACAGTAGAAAATAAATGGGGACGAGCATTATGAAATTCGAACGAAGAAATACTTTTGAGGGCGTAGAAATCTACGAGGAAATGGGTTTTAAAACAACTGACTCAGAGATCAGAAATCCAGATGGAACGATCGTGTTTAGCGCAAAAAATATTGAGATACCAGAAGGCTGGAGCCAAGTTGCAGCTGATGTATTGGCGCAAAAATATTTTAGAAAAGCTGGTGTCCCCAAGATTTTGAAGAGAGTATATGAAGAAGGTGTGCCGGAGTTTCTACAAAGAAGTGTTGAAGATAAAGAAGCTTTGGAGAAACTAGACTCAGATAAAAGATATTCCAGTGAAACAACAGCGAGACAGGTTTTTGATAGATTAGCGGGCGCCTGGGCATACTGGGGTTGGAAAGGAGAATACTTTGACAGTGAACAAGATGCAAAGATCTACTATGATGAAATGAGATTTATCTTAGCCAACCAAATGGGTGCGCCAAACTCTCCCCAATGGTTCAACACTGGGTTGCATTGGGCATATGGTATAGATGGCCCCAGCCAGGGTCACTACTATGTAGACTATAAAACGCATAAATTGACTATGTCTAAATCTGCATACGAGCATCCACAGCCTCATGCTTGTTTTATACAATCAATCCAAGACGATTTGGTAAATGAAGGCGGTATAATGGATCTTTGGAAAAGAGAAGCCCGCCTATTCAAGTACGGCTCCGGAACAGGAACAAATTTTTCCACGTTGAGGGGAAGCGCTGAAGGTTTGACAGGAGGTGGAAAGTCCTCAGGCTTAATGTCTTTCTTGAAGATAGGTGACAGATCCGCTGGGGCTATAAAATCTGGTGGAACAACACGGCGAGCCGCCAAAATGGTTATATGTGATGTAGATCATCCTGATATAGAAGAGTTTATTAACTGGAAGGTAATCGAAGAACAGAAGGTAGCAGCATTGGTTGCAGGGTCAAAATTGCATGAAAAGATGCTAAACAAGATTTTTGTGGCTGTGGAGTCCGAAGACAGTGATAAAAAGGATAAAACAAATCCAAAATTGAATAAAGCGCTTAACGAGGCAATCAAGGAGGCGCGTGAATGTATGATTCCTGATACCTACATAAATAGGATATTAGAGTATGCAAAGCAGGGATACAAAGAGATAACGTTTCCAACCTATGACACTGATTGGGACTCAGAGGCATATTTAACAGTATCAGGTCAAAACTCTAACAATTCGGTTAGAGTAACGGACAGATTCCTATCAGCTGTTAAAGAAAATAAAGATTGGGAATTATTAAAAAGAACAGATGGAAAAGCTCTAAAGAAGGTTAAGGCAAGAGAACTATGGGAACAGATATCACACGCAGCATGGTCTTGCGCTGACCCAGGTATTCAATATCACGATACGATCAATGCATGGCACACCTGTCCAGAAGATGGAGATATAAGAGCCTCTAATCCTTGCTCTGAGTATATGTTTCTTGATGATACAGCGTGTAATTTGGCATCTATTAACCTCCTTAAGTATTTGAAAGATGGAAAGTTTGATCATTATAGTTTCACTCATTCCGTAGAGCTATGGACTCTGAGTCTAGAAATTTCAGTTATGATGGCGCAATTCCCTAGTAAGGAAATCGCTTTAGGGTCTTTTGACTACAGAACTTTAGGATTAGGATACGCTAATCTTGGGGGATTACTAATGAATATGGGGTTATCTTATGATAGTAAGGAAGGCAGGGCTATCTGTGGAGCAATAACTGCTTTAATGACAGGCGTGTCATATAAGACGTCCGCAGTACTAGCTGGAGAAGTGGGATCATTTAAGAGATTTACAAAAAACAAAAAACATATGTTGAGAGTTATAAATAATCACAAGATAGCAGCTTTCGGCAAAAAAAGTGGATACGAAAAAGTTAATGTCACACCGGTGCCACTTGACTCTGATCATTGCCCTGACTCAAGTCTAATTACAGTTGCCCAAGAAGCTTGGACTGAAGCAGCAACCCTTGGCAAAAAAAATGGGTTTAGAAATGCTCAGGTCTCCGTGATTGCACCTACAGGAACAATTGGATTAATAATGGATTGTGATACAACAGGAATTGAACCCGATTTTGCGCTTGTCAAATTTAAAAAACTTGCGGGAGGAGGGTATTTTAAAATAATAAATCAATCTGTGCCCAACGCACTCAGAGTTCTTGGGTATGATCAGCAAAGCATAGACTCGATAGTTAGCTATGCAGTAGGCAATGGCTCTTTGGAAAACTGCCCAAAAATAAATCCAACCTCTTTATTGGGTCATGGGTTCTCATCTAAAGAAATTGAAAAAATAGAGAAAGCCTTGCCAACCGCTTTTGATATTAAGTTTGTATTTAACCAGTGGACACTAGGGCAGGAATTTTGTCGAGACACTCTTGGGGTGCCGATTGAAAAACTCAATGACCCAAACTTTAGTTTACTATCTCATCTAGGATTTAGTAAGGAAGATATATTCCAAGCAAATGACTTTGTGTGCGGAACGATGACTCTAGAAGGGGCTCCAAATCTTGATGAAGAGCATTTATCAGTATTTGACTGCGCAAATCCCTGTGGAAAGAAAGGGAAAAGATATCTATCAGTAGAAAGCCACATATATATGATGGCTGCTGCACAATCATTTATTTCTGGGGCAATTTCAAAAACAATTAATATGCCAGGAAATTCATCTATTAAGGATTGTAAGGATGCTTACGAACTGAGCTGGTCCTTAGGTGTCAAGGCCAATGCGCTTTACAGGGACGGTTCAAAGCTTTCCCAACCTCTTTCTTCAGCATTAATTGATGACGAGAATCAAGGGCTAGAGGAGAACACTAGCCAAGAACTCAATGTTGAAAAAGTGTTGGAACAGATCGTATATAAAGAAATAGTTAAGGGGCGATCGAAACTTCCTGAAAGAAGAAAGGGCTATACACAAAAAGCGATTGTTGGAGGGCATAAAGTATATCTTCGCACTGGGGAATATGGTGATGGAAAACTGGGAGAGATTTTTATAGACATGCATAAAGAAGGAGCTGCTTTCAGAGCTATGATGAATAATTTTGCTATAGCAGTCTCCGTAGGATTACAATACGGCGTACCCCTCGATGAATTTGTAGAAGCTTTTACGTTTACTAGATTCGAGCCAGCAGGACTTGTGCAAGGCAATGATACAATTAGAAATGCAACGTCAATTCTGGATTATATATTCAGAGAATTGGCTATATCTTATTTAGATAGAACAGATTTAGCACATACAATTCCTGAAGATAACCTTGATACTTTGGGGGAAAAAGTTGACTCTAATCAAGCATCTAAGAAGGTTGCATTTGGAAGGGCAGAAGAATCTCTTGAAATGATTAAGGAGCTCTCCAGCTCAGGTTATTTAAGAAAAAGATTTCCTCAAGTGAATAATAACTCGCAAAAAGAAACGGTAATCACAGATATTGCTGAGGGTGTCAGCTTTAAAGAGTCAGTGCAAGTTTCTGATCAAATAACCAAAGCAAAGATGCAAGGATACGAGGGTGATCCATGTAATGAGTGCGGTAACTTTACTCTGGTCAGAAATGGCACCTGTTTGAAGTGCAACACATGCGGTGGAACATCTGGTTGCAGCTAAAAAATTTAGCTCGACTTGTCACCTCGTAGCAGAGCGACAATTCCCGTCCGGGCTATTTCTTGTAGACCTAAAGGCTCCATCAGCTCGGCAAATGCATCTATCTTTTCAGAATTACCAGTAAGCTCGAATGTGAAGCTTTTAAGAGTACTATCGACAACTTTCGCTCTGAATACATCAGCCAACCTTAAAGACTCTACTCTCTGATTACCATTCCCAACAACCTTAAATATTGCAAGCTCTCTTTGAACAGCTTTGCCTTTAAGGGTGAGATCTATCACCTCGTGAACCGGAACCATTCTGTTCAGCTGTGCTTTAATTTGATTTACTACTTTTGGAGTTCCAGTTGTAACTATCGTAATTCTTGATTTATGTCCACTCGGATCCACCTCTGCCACAGTAAGACTGTCAATATTATACCCTCTGCCTGAAAACAAGCCGATAACTCTAGCTAATACACCAGATTCATTATCTACAATAATAGAAAGCGTGTGGGCTGCTTCATAGTCGAGATTAGGGTCCCTGAGATTGTAAGCGCTTTGCTTATTTACACCTTTTTTTAATTTTAAAGACATATTTTCGAGTTTTTTCTATCCCTTTAAATTAGACTAACACAGCACCATCATCTGAGATAGTGTTCTCTTCTGTTTGTTCCCCAAGAATCATTTCGTTATGGGCCCTACCAGATGGAATCATCGGAAAACAATTTTCATGTTTTTCGACCAAGCAATCAAATATCACTGGGCCTTGATACTCAATCATCTCTTTAATACTGTCGTCTAGGTTTGCAGGATCTTCACATCTGATACCTTTTATACCATAGGCCTCTGCTAGCTTAACAAAATCAGGCAAAGCATCAGACCAGCTATGAGAATACCGTTCTCCGTGTAGAAGTTCCTGCCACTGTCTCACCATGCCTAGCCTTTCGTTATTCAGGATAAATTGTTTAACAGGTAATCGGTATTGTACCGCGGTCCCTAACTCTTGCATATTCATTAGCCAGCTTGCTTCCCCAGCGACATTGATTACAAGAGAGGTTGGGTGGGCGATTTGAATTCCTATCGAAGCTGGAAAACCATATCCCATTGTCCCTAATCCTCCTGATGTCATCCACCTATTGGGTTCTTCAAACCCCATAAATTGTGCTGCCCACATTTGGTGCTGACCAACCTCAGTCGATACAAATCTATTGTAAGATTTAGTCAGTTCCTCTAATCTTTGAACCGCGTATTGTGGTTTAATAACCTTGGAAGAATTCTCATAACCTAGCGATTTTACACCCTTCCAATCATTTATTGATTTCCACCAGGTAGTTAATTTTTTTTTGTTTACCTTGGAACCTCTTTCCTTCCACCTGGTAATTAAAGCGCTTAATATATAAGAAACATCACCAATTAAAGGAGCCTCTACGGTTATATTTTTGTTGATAGAAGATGGGTCAATGTCTATGTGAACTTTATATGAATCAGGGCTAAAGGCGTCAATCCTACCAGTTATCCGGTCGTCAAACCGAGCACCAATACAAAGCATAAAGTCACAGTCATGCATAGACATGTTGGCTTCATAAGTGCCATGCATACCCAACATTCCTAACCAGTTTTTCCCTGAAGCAGGATAACTACCCAGTCCCATGAGGGTAGAAGTTATAGGAAAATTTGTACCAGCAACCAAATTTCTGAGTGAGTTTACCGCAGATTGACCAGAGTTTATAACACCTCCACCGCTGTAAATGATCGGTCTTTCCGCCATTTCCAACCTGCTTATAACTTCATCTAACATATCGAGATCGATAGATGGATCTTTTTTTACAAAACCTTTATAAATTTCGTTTTTCATTATATACTGGCCTGTAGCAAACTGAACGTCTTTTGGAACGTCAACCAAAACGGGACCAGGTCTTCCGCTGCTTGCAACCTCAAAAGCTTGGTGTATTGTTTCAGCTAATTTGTTTGTATCTTTGACAAGCCAGTTGTGCTTAGTACAGGGTCTGGTTATACCTACAGTATCTGCTTCTTGAAATGCATCATTGCCTATCATGAACGTTGGAACTTGACCGCTAATCACTACTATCGGGACACTATCCATCAAAGCATCCGTTAGCCCTGTAACTGAGTTTGTAGCGCCAGGCCCCGATGTAACAAAGACTACACCGGTTTTTCCGGTTGACCGTGCATAGCCTTCCGCCGCATGCGTAGCTGCTTGCTCATGTCTAACAAGAATATGTTTAATTTTCTTTTGCTGAAACAGTTCATCATAAATAGGTAGAATCGCTCCTCCAGGGTAACCAAATACTGTATCCACTCCTTGATCGATTAAAGCTTTTATCACTATCTCTGCACCAGTAATTTTATTTGCCTGTGTCATATTAAAGTCTCTTTGATATTAAAACGATGTTTAAAATTATGACTTTAAGGCAATCTAACTTGTTTTTAAAGAGTTTATTTACTTGCAGATATTCAGTCTCTTTGAAAATTGTGAATGAAAGAATCAAAATTGCTATTTTTTTTTTCGCTTATTTAGCGTGTAAAAGAGCATCTTAACTAAGTTGCTTGAAATTAACCTGTTTCTAGGATATATGTGTAGGCTATTTATAAATTAATGAGTGAAAATTAACAAAACTTTTTGGAGGAAATATGAAACGTCGTGATTTTATTACAAAGGCAGGTTTAGGAACTGCCGCGGTAGCGGGCGCTACATTAGCAGCACCGGCTATAGCTCAAGAGAGAAAAGTCCTAACTTGCGTGTCCAGCTGGCCAAGAGACTTACCTGGCCTAGGAGCTTCGGCCCAAAGGTTAATGGAGAGAATAACTCAACTCTCCGAAGGAAGACTTACTATGGAGTATTTCGCAGCCGGTGAAAAGGTTGGGGGATTAGATGTATTTGATGAAGTTGCCTCTGGTAATTCTTCGTGCTACATATCTGCTGACTACTATTTCACTGGTAAACACCCAGGTTTGGCCTATTGGACATCTGTTCCCTTTGGCATGACTTGTCCTGAGTGGTGTGCATGGGTAAAATTTGGCGGTGGTCAGGCGCTATGGGACGAAGTTTCCGGAGAATTTGGCCTTAAAGCAATGACCTGTGGATCAACTGGAACACAGGCTGGTGGTTGGTTCAACAAGGAAATCAACAGTGCAGATGATCTTAAAGGTTTAAAAATGCGTATCCCTGGCATTGGAGGACAAGTTATATCAAAGCTTGGTGGTACAACTGTTACACTTCCTGGAGGTCAAATATATGAAAACCTAGTTTCTGGCGCCATTGACGCAACTGAATGGGTAGGGCCTTATAATGACTATTTCATGAAGTTTTATGAAGCGGCCAAATATTATTACACAGCTGGCATGCACGAGCCTGGCGGAGGATTGTCTTTTGCCTTTAACGCGAGCACGTGGGGAAGCTTCAGTGAGTGGGAGAAGGCTCTATTGACTGCTGCAGCATATGAAGAACAAGCAGCACAATATGAAGAAGCTTTGGCAAATAACGGTAAATACTTGAAAAAACTTGTAGATGAACAGGGTGTGCAAGTGAGAGCGTTTAATGATGAAGTATGGGATTCGTTTGGTGACGCTTCAGCGGAGCTTTATGAAGAAATTAGAGATCATAGTCCATTAGCAAAGAAGATTGATGATGCTTTCCAAAAGGCTCTTAGGGAAATTGGTGGTTCAATGGCGCAGTTTGAAGGTACTTTTGTTAACCAAAGAAACAGAGTGTTAGGCATAGAAGCTTAAGACGTATTATTGTTGGTTGGCGCGCTTTGTGCTCGCCAACCACAAAACGGAATAATTTATGACTGATTCAGCCTTCAGCAAAGAAAGAGTTAATGGGGTGTGGAAAAGATACCTAGGTTGGCTGACTGTTTCTTTACTGGCGGCTTTTCTAGTAAATAATTTTCTAAATATTTATATGGAATTCAATGGCGTCACATCTTTGCTATCGAAGCTTTCCTTCTCGGGTATAATTTCTACACTGATTTATATATTTTGCATTGCATTAGGCATTTGGCAGGTCAATCGCACTATGCATGAAAATTATCGAATGCAGGCAAAAAAGCTTCACGATTTTAATGTCTATTTTTTGAGAGCTTGCTTCTTTGCCGTATTATTCGTTGGATGCATCGATTTTTCACTAGCTTTGGTCAGATCTTTGGATATTTTAGTCTATTTGGTCGGAGAAAGTGCTAATAGGGCACTTGGGTTAGGAAATATAGTTGGTCCATTTTTACACGTACCATTAATAATACTCGGGTTCATTGTAGCATATTTTACTAAAACTTTAGGATGGACGTGGTTAGCATTATTGATAGTTTTTGCCGAACTCATCATAGTTATATCTAGGTATTTATTTTCATACGAGCAATCTTTTATGGCCGATTTGGTAAGGTATTGGTATGCAGCTCTTTTTCTCTTTGCCTCTGCCTATACTCTTTACGACGAAGGCCATGTTAGGGTAGATGTGATTTATGCGGGATTTAGTGATAAGGTAAAAGCATATATTAATGCTTGGGGATCATATCTACTTGGAGTATTAACCTGCATGGTCATTGTGACTATTGGCTTTAACGGTAAAACATCTATTATAAACTCTCCTTTATTGGTATTCGAGATAACCAACCAAGGTATCAATGGGATGTTTATTAAATATCAGATGGCCATGTTTTTGGGAATATTCGGTGCCACAATGCTAGTACAGTTTATAGTACAGTTTTTTGACAGCATAGCAGATATAAACGGCGAGCCTGGAAAACGAGATACATCTATAAAAATGGGGCATTAGTTAGTGGAGTTATTTTTCTTAGCTTTTTTATTTCTTACTATGGCTTTTGCTTTAGGTTCTGGTTACCCTGTCGCGTTTTCGCTTCCTGGCGCCGCGATTATATCAATTATAGCAGCGGGGTTAGTTGGTTATCTGATTGAAGGAGAAGCAGCAGCATACTTTCACAGCGGTGGTCCGTATGAGTGGTTATCCGCTGGAGTTACCAACCTGAGATTTGTCTATTGGGATGTAGAGAGAGATACACTTATTGCAATTCCACTATTTATTTTCATGGGCATAATGCTCCAAAAGTCAAAGATTGCAGAAGATTTATTAGTAACGATGGCCAACCTTTTCGGTCCGGTTCCAGGAGGGCTAGGTATATCGGTCGTTTTTGTTGGTGCCCTCCTAGCAGCTACGACGGGCATAGTAGGTGCAACCGTGGTCGCTATGGGATTGATATCCTTGCCGGTCATGTTACGCAATAAATACTCTCCAGCTCTTGCTACAGGCACAATTGCAGCGTCTGGAACGTTGGGACAAATTATACCTCCATCGATTGTACTTATCATATTAGCTGACCAGCTCGGATCAGCTGCAGATCAGGCCAGTTCTCTTCGTAAAGCTTTCCATAAGGAAGCTACGGGAGATTTGACTATGCCCTCTGTCATGGATGTTACTTCAACGAGTGCAGGGGAAATGTTTCTTGGAGCTTTTGTACCAGGTATCGTACTAGTTTTGCTCTATATGCTTTTTATTTTGGTGCTTGCTTTGTTTTTTCCGCGCTTGGCTCCTTCTGTTCCTTATCAGGGTAAGATGAATGCCGCATTCTGGATCAGGGTAGGCTTTATCTTGATACCTCCCCTTACGCTGATCGTTTTGGTGCTGGGGTCCATTATTACAGGAATAGCAACGGTAAATCAGGCTGGTGCTATTGGCGCTGCAGGAGCACTTGTGATGGCAAGCTACAGGCTCAACCCGAAGCAGGATTATACAGCATATCTTCCGGCAATACTCTTGTTGATTTCTATTCTTATAATGGCATTGGCTCTCTCAAACTTCGAAATGAATATTTTACTCATTAGAAACTCAACGGACTTAGTAGGAATTCTGGTGGGTCTGGTGGGAGCTACTTTGTTTGTTATCTCGTTAATATGGAGCTCTATTAGACTTTACAAAATAGAGGGAACCTTAAACGACGTCATGTTGGATACAGCAAAGACTACGTCGTTAGTTTTTATTATTTTATTGGGTGCTGCAGTTCTCACTGCCGCTTTTAGAGCATTCGGTGGTGAAGAATTGGTAAGAGAATTCCTCAATTCTTTGCCTGGTGGCTTCTGGGCGAAATTTATTATTGTTATGGCAGTAATATTTGTTCTTGGATTTTTTCTAGATTTTATTGAAATTGCTGTTGTAGTAGTTCCGATTGTTGCACCTATTTTGTTGGCTGATCCATCAGCTAACATTACGGCAGTTTGGTTAGGTGTCATGATTGGCCTTAATATTCAAACCTCTTTTCTTACTCCACCTTTTGGCTTTGCGCTATTTTATTTGAGGGGAGTTGCACCTGCTATTGTGAAAACTGTTCAAATGTATAAGGGTGTCGTGCCTTTCATCTTGCTACAAATTCTTGCTCTTTTTATAGTAGGCTCTTATCCTGCATTGGTTAACTATTTACCTAATAGAACGAGCTACTTATCAGAAAACGCTCCACCTCCAAAAAACCCAAGATTACAATATTGTTTGGAGAATTATAGTGCAGATGTCATATTCTCTGGAGAAAATTATGTGCAAGAGGCTGTTCAAGAATTAAAGGTACTTGATTTAAAGAATCTTCCTAAAAAAGTAAAAGCTAAGATTGAGGGAGCCGCCACTGATGCCTTAAAAGCAATAGAAAGTTTACAGAAGGCATTAGCTCAATCGGAGACAATAAAAATAGCATCAACCGAATATCGACCGATTCTGAATGCTGTAAGAAGAATTGAAAGTCAAATAAACCGAAAACTAAGAGATATAAAAGAATTAGAAAAAGAGCAAGTTCTTCAAAAAACGCTCAAAGATGAAGATTCTGTGATGATGATTGAGAAAGACATTAATAAAATTGAACTTGAGATTGATAATCTTAAAAACAAAATCCCGTCTAATTGGACGAGTACGTATGAAAGCTTTACCGTTCTGATGAAAGATGAGCAGAAGCTCAGAAATATCTATAGGCGATCAGGAGATAGTTCCTATCAAGCTATTGAAGAACTATCCTTAATTTTGGCTTCGAGTGAGCGAATAAGTGAGCTTAAAATTGACTACATGGCACTATTGGCTTCTCTAGGCAATATGGAAAAAGACGAAAAATTAGAAGCGGTGAGAGCTTTTTCTAAAAATGTAAGTAAAGTAAATGGTACAAGTTCTTTCAAAAGCATGCTTTCCAAAGCGATCAGAGAATTAAAGAAAAAAAATGTTAAGGATGAAAAAGTTAAAAAAAATCTAGATGCTGCTTTGAACGAAATCAGTGAGTTAGATACGTGGGTTCTTGAGGCAAAAGGTACATTGGAAAAATCTCTTAACAGTTATTTAGAAAAAACCAAACTCTCTATTGGCCTTAGGTCCCAAGAAGGCTTTAGCAGAGACCTTGCTTTGTACTTAGCAAGCTGCAATGCTGATCATAGAGACTTATCACTCAATTTTTAAAGGGGTTATTCTTCTGATGGAAGATATATAGGCACACCATGCTTGTCTTTATTTAAATTGCCAGCACCAACTTTTATATTTTTTGCTTCTTCTATACTAATCCACTTATCGTTTGTAAAAACTTCGAGTGGCCTAAAGCGAGTTTTGTAATCCATTTTACAACTACCTTCGACCCAATATCCTAAGTAAACAAATTTTAGGTTCATCTCTACTGCCAATTTATTATGATCCAAGATCATATATGTACCCAGGCTTCTTTCTTTTAATTTAGGGTCAAACACCGAGTAGACCATTGAGATGCCATCATCCAAGAGATCAATTAGAGAAAAGCTAATAAGCTCTAAAGCCCCATTTTTTTTTACATAATATTCAATTAATTTTGTCTCAACGTTTGTTTCCTCAATCATTGAGGTGAAGTCTTCGGCATCCATATCTGACATACCGCCGTTTGCATGCCTTTTATTTATATAATTTTTAAATAGCTCATATTGTGGGTCTTTTGCGATTGGAGGATTGATAACTCTAACTATGTCCTCGTTTTTACTTATAATTCTCTTCTGCGATTTAGAAGGTTTTAACTCTATACTTGGTATTCTTGCTGACATACAAGCGTTGCAATTGGAACAGGAAGGTCTGTACAAGACATTTTGTGACCTTCTAAAACCTTGTTTTGATAAAGAATTATTTAGTTTGCTAGAATTGCTACCATACAACGCTGTGAATAGTTTTCTCTCCACATTATTTTCAAGATAAGGGCAATCTTGAGGTGCAGTAACATAAAACTGAGGATGGTTTGGGGGTGTATGACGCATTCTAAAGCATAACCCTAAATTTAGGGATGTTTCAAGCCAATCTTTTCAATTTCAAAAGGAGTTGTTTGGTATATTTCGTTAACCCAGTTACCATAAAGAAGATGTGCATGGCTGCGCCACCTATTTATAGGATTTAGTTGAGGGTCATCATCAGGGAAATAGTTCTGTGGTAGCTCTAAATTTTTCTCACTAGTTAAATCTCTCACATACTCTTCTTTCAATGTGTTACTGTCATATTCCAAATGATTAAGAAGAAATAAAAAATTGTTTGCTTTATCTTCTATAAGACATGGTCCTACCTCATCTGAGTCTAAGAGTATTTCTAAATTTGAATTGCCTATAATGTCATCAGTTGAAATCTCTGTCCAGCGGCTTACTGGCACAATCAGGTCATCTGAAAAACCTCTTAAAAAATGAGAGTTAACCTTTCTGTTCTTATGCCTGAATAACCCTAGAGCCTTTTTGTTCAACATATGTTTTTCTATTCTATGAAAATAATAGAGCATGGCCATAGCCCCCCAACATACTCCAAATACTGAGTGCACAGACGCCTTTGCCCATTCAAGAATATTTTTTAGCTCTCCCCAATAATCAACTTCTTCAAATTGAAGATGCTCTATAGGCGCGCCAGTGATTATAAGACCGTCATATTTTTTATCATGCACGCTATCAAAAGTTTTATAAAAATTTTCAAGATGATCTTTAGAAGTGTTTTTTGAAACATGTGATGACACTTGTAACAAGGTAAACTCTATCTGAAGTGGAGTAGCTCCTATGAGACGTGCGAATTGCGTCTCCGTTTTTATTTTTTCAGGCATTAAGTTAAGTAATATTATCTGGAGAGGACGGATATCTTGTTTCTCGGCTAACTGGCTAGACATGACCATAACACCTTCATCTCGAAGAATATCAAAGGCAGGTAAATTTTTCGGGATTTTTATTGGCATTATTGGCTCTTTATTTTTTTGATGATCGCGATTTGTATTGCATCAATTAAATCGGCAGCAGATTTTATTTTATGTAATTGCTCAAAATTCAATGATATACCCCAATTTTTAGAGATTGTATCAAAAATCTCTTTTCTTCTTTTAATCAGGGCCTTAAAGCCATAAACTATAAACTCATCAGGATTTATTTGATCATCAACATTAGAGGTGTGATTTTTAAAATTTTCCCATAGGGCACGTAAGAAGTCTTCTTTATAATACATTGGTTTAGGTTTAGCTAAAAATCGATTAATTAATACCTGATACATAGAGTCTGGTGCTTCAAGACAGATTATAACAAAGTTTTTCGAAAGTGATGTTAGTATTTTATCATTCTCATCGAAGGGATTTACTAGTTCACAAATAGAACCAGATGTATCACACACCATGTGAGACAAATCTGGTGATTTCTCTGCCAGAAGACAAGCGTGTAGGGTTGCCCTTATTTCTGCATCACGATGAAGTTTTTGGCGTGTCAAATACTCAGAAAATGATATTCCTCCCATTGAAGGCGATCCTGGTTTTCCTAGAAAATTGGCTAAATTAGTTAGATTAGCGATCTCGAAGCCATCAAGTAAATTTTTATATTTTCTTTTAAATAGAAGTTTACCTATTTCATAATCGACTGAGTAATGAGACCAATTGTCTTTTTCTGCTAATTTCCGTGATATGAATGTTTTCCCTAACCCAGACATACCAAGCAGAGCAAAACGCTTAAGCTGGAAACCAGTGTTTTCAATAGAAAGTATTTTCATCTGACTTCAAGAATATCAATCAGGTCTGATATATCATGCGCTGTTAGCTTTAGCCAGCGCGTTTTGAATTTTATCCCTGAGCTCAATTCGTTCCTCAGGACTCAGGAAAGCACCCAATTCAATATATCTTCCCTTTCCAGCTAAAGTTAGATAATTTTTTAATTTTGGGTTATTAATATCTAATGTAACTCTAGTCCAATAAGGGTTACCCTCCCAGATTTTTTGCTCTTTGTTTTTTCCTTGATGCACTACAATAACTTTACTTTTTGAAATAGATATTTCTTCAAAAGTGCTGCCTTCTTGGAAGTTTTTTTGAAGCATAATCAGAAAAAGATAGAAGGTTAAACCTGAAAAAATTGTCAGTGTCGTGCCTATTGGGCTACCTATGAAAGGTACTATAGGAAATAGAAACCCACATGCAATCACTAAAAAGACAATCTTTGTCCCATGCGCGTCCAAAGACCGATTTGGAGACAGCCTCATTCTAAGAAAAGTTGGTTCTCTTATATCGGTCCAATTCTCCAGTGTTTTTAGCATAAATCGCCCAAACTAGTGACTGGTAGGCTTAGACTCCCACATATCTCTTGTAGGTAATATTTCAAAGGTATGCTCTGGTGGTGGATTTGGCAAAGTCCATTCTAATGTATCCGCGTGTTTACCCCAATATGCTTCTTCTTTTATACGTTTACCCCACATTAAGGTGTAAAACACTATACCGAAGAAAAATAAAAACGATCCGAATGATATGAAAGCTCCAATAGATGACACATAATTCCACAATGCAAATTGCTCAGGATAATCTATGTATCGCCGAGGCATGCCCTGTCTTCCAAGAAAATGTTGAGGAAAAAATGTTATGTTTGAACCAATAAACATTGTCCAGAAGTGTATCTTTCCAGCCCATTCGGGATATTGACGACCGGACATTTTTCCTATCCAATAATATATCCCCGCAAATATACAAAAAACCGCGCCCAAAGACATAACATAATGAAAGTGAGCTACAACATAATAAGTATCATGGTATGCTCTATCTATGCCTGCTTGGCTTAAAACGATACCTGTTACCCCACCAACAGTGAAAAGGAATAGAAAGCCTATTGACCACAACATAGGGGTTTTGAACTCCACAGATCCGCCCCACATTGTAGCAATCCATGAAAAAATCTTTATTCCTGTTGGGACTGCTATAACCATTGTTGCCAACATAAAGTAAGCTTGCTGCGTTACGGACATGCCAACAGTATACATATGATGAGCCCAAACAACGAAACCTAAAGCTCCAATTGCTATCATCGCATATACCATTGGTAGATAGCCAAATACAGGTTTCTTTGAAAAAGTTGAAATAACATGACTGACTATTCCAAACCCTGGGATTACTATCATGTAAACTTCAGGGTGACCAAAAAACCACAGTAAATGCTGGTACAGAACAGGATCACCACCCCCCGCAGGATCAAAAAATGTAGTCCCGAAGTTTCTATCAGTCAGCAGCATTGTTATGGCGCCAGCTAATACCGGAAGTGAGAGAAGAATAAGGAAAGCTGTAACCACTATTGACCAAGGAAAAAGAGGAGTCTTATGTAGTGTCATTCCAGGTGCGCGCATGTTTAAGAAAGTCGTAATCATGTTTATGGCACTTAATATGGAAGAAGCTCCAGATAAATGTATTGCAAATATTGCTAAGTCCATGGACATTCCTTGTTCGGAGGTTGACAAGGGAGCATACAGCACCCACCCAACGCCCGACCCCAGTTGACCATTTCCCCCGGGAGCCAGCAAACTACAAACCGCGAGAGATGAACCGGCCACGTATAACCAATATGATAGATTGTTCATTCTAGGAAATGCCATGTCTGGTGCACCAATCATCAATGGCATAAAATAGTTGCCGAAACCGCCGAAAAGAGCCGGAATAACAACGAAAAACATCATGAGAACACCATGGCCTGTAATAAGAACATTCCACATATGTCCGTTGGGTTCTCCATCGGAGTTCGTCATATACTGAACGCCCGGTTCCATAAGCTCTAATCTCATGTAAACTGTGAATGCTACAGCCACAAATCCTAAAAGAGCTGCAGTGAATATATATAAAATTCCTATATCTTTGTGGTTTGTTGACATAAACCAACGAGTGAAGAAATTTTTCTTTTCATGTTCGTGTGAAATCTGATCTGTAACATCAACCATTAAAAGAGGCCCCCTTTAAGCACTGACAGTGAATTGACTAATCTACATCTTATATAGTACATACCTGTCCAGTTTTCCAGTCAAAAATTTAGTGACCGTTCGACGCAGTAAGAGTTCCATCATTTCATAAATATTATTGGAAAAGTATGTTTAAATATATCATCAACCTCTTCCATTTTTATTTTTACACCTAAATCTCGTAGAGATATCACTCCTTTCCCTGGTATACCGCAGGGATTAATGTTATTAAAAAACGAAAGGTCGGGGTTTACATTTATTGATAAGCCATGGAACGTTACCCATTTTTTAATTCTTAACCCAAGCGCCGCAATCTTTTTATCTCGGGTGCCATCTATATTTATGTTTTTTGGGTCTTTAACCCAAATACCTATTAACCCAGGAATTCTATACCCTGAAATTCCCAAATGTTTGAGAACTAAAATCAGCCATTCCTCTATGTTCCATACCAATTGTTTTATATCTTTTTGTCCATTTCTCAAGTCAAGCATTAGATAGATAATTCGTTGACCAGGACCATGATAAGTTGTCTGTCCGCCTCGCTTAGTTGGATAAGTGGGAATGCCTACGTTGTGTTTAAAATCACTAGCTTTTGCCGATGTACCAAGTGTGTATAGGTTATTGTGCTCTAGTAGCCAGACAAGCTCTGTCTTTTTTTTTAAAATAATATCTTCAACCCGTTTTGACATAAACTTCTCTGCAAATCTGTAATCTACGTATTGTTTCTCATGCTTCCATTCAATCATTTGTGACATTAATATTATCGTGTTGATTTTTCTGCCAAAGTATCATATCTAAATTCAGATTAAAATGGTATTACATTCGCGGCTGTGGCGGAATCGGTAGACGCGCAGCGTTGAGGTCGCTGTGGGGTAAAACCCGTGGAAGTTCAAGTCTTCTCAGCCGCACCATAATCTGGATCTCATTTGACCTAAAGCACTGATTTATAAGCATTTTATTATGGTTATGCAATTAGGTGTGAAACAAAATGAGAAACAATTAGGTACAGTTAGTTTTGTTATTCTGTTTGCATGTAGACTTCTTCCATTACCACTAGGTTTTTGAAATATCCTAAGTTTTTATTCTCTAAAGGGATGCTCAACCGGTTTCAGCTCATTTTTTAATATAAGAGTTGATTAAATATTTTGTAAAGATTGACTTTGATAAGAATGTTAATTACTTCAATATATAATGGTCACTTTCTAAACCAATTTAATGATAGAGAAATTAAAATGAATATTAAAGTAGACAGAAAAAAGCCTGTATGTGTCACGGGAGCCAATGGATTTATTGCTAGTTGGCTTGTTAAGAAATTAGTTGAAGAAGGGGTAACGGTGCACGCAACGGTTAGGGATATAAAGGATGTATCTAAAACCGACCATTTAAAGAAAATCTCAAAAGAAGGGCCAGGAAAAGTTGTTATTTTTGAATCTAACCTATTAATTGAGAATAGTTTTTCCAAAGCTATGACAAACTGCTCGATAGTGTTCCACACTGCTTCACCTTTCATTGTCGACGTAAAAAAATTGAAGAGCGCAAAAAAAGATCTGTTTGACCCAGCCGTTGAAGGAACTAAGAATGTGATTAATTCGGTCAATAAGACAAAAAGTATCAAAAGATTAGTATTAACAAGCTCATGTGCAGCAATATATGGTGATGCTGCTGACCTCATGAATATTGAAAATGGGACACTTACTGAAGAAAATTGGAATGTTACTTCTTCCATGGAACATCAGCCATACTCGTATTCGAAAGTAATGGCAGAGAGGCTTTGTTGGGAAGAACTTAAAAAGCAAGATCGATGGGACTTGGTTGTGATAAATCCACCTGTAGTATTGGGACCGTCGCTATCTGAAACTAATACTTCTGGAAGTTTAGATTTAATGAAAGCCTTTGGTGATGGATCCCTCAAATCTGGCGCTCCACCGATTCAGGTAGGTATGGTTAACGTTGTTGACGTAGCCGAAGCTCATTTCTTAGGTGGCTATCTTAAAAATGCAAATGGAAGATATATAGTGTGCGAAAAAAGTCTTTCATTTCTAGACCTTGCCAGAACATTCGAAAGAGAATTCAACGACTTTGTATTCCCAAAAAAAGAACTACCCAAATGGCTCGTTTGGCTAATTGGGCCAATCATGGATAAGTCGATAACCAGAAAAATGATTTCTAGAAACATGGGTCTCAGCTGGAAAGCCGATAATTCAAAGGGAATTAAAGAATTAGGATTAAAGTATAATTCTGTAGAAAAGGCTGCGGTAAAAATGTTTAAGCAAATGATTGAACTTGATGTATTCAAGAAATGATTTTACTTTCAGTTTGAAGATTAAGTTTAATAAACACTTAAGCTAGAAGAAGCAATATAATTATGTTAATTCGGTGTTTAAGTGTTGATACCCATCTGATGTACAGTCCAAGAACATACTACCTGTATGACCCTAGTGTCCCATGCGTGGGAAGGATCACTTATTCTGAGATTATTTTCTAGGTGTATTTTAATAGTAGAATATTGAGCACTTGAGTGCTATTTTATAGTCTCTAAACATATAATATAATGATCATTTATTCTGTATAGTAATCACTTATTTTAAT
>CACIAQ010000008.1 GCA_902584635.1 uncultured Alphaproteobacteria bacterium | reverse complement strand
GGTGGGAGTGTTTTTCTTCATCAATTCAAACGAAAATGAGGCTCAAAAACCTTTGGTCACGGATACCTCAAAACCAGTTATCATGGTTGCACCAATAAAAGCAACAGGATTGTCCGAAGATCAACAGGGATTTGCTAGAGGCATTACGGAAAGCATGATTTCTACATTTGCAAGTTATAATGGGTTAAGAGTTCTTTCTAGCAGCACGAGCTACCATAGTGAAAAAACCAATATGACGGATCAAGCAATTCGGGATGAATATGGTGTAAATTTCATTATAAGAGGTTCAATGCAAGTAATGGGCAATAATGCTCGATTAAATTTGGAAATTTCAAATCTTAAAATAGGAGAAATAGTAGAAACAAAAAAACGTGATTTTGTTTTGGACGAAATCTTTAAAGTTCAAGATGAACTGAGTGACCAAATTCTTGAAATTCTTCAGATAGACCTTGGGTCTGGTAGTCATCTCAAAATGTGGGTAAGCAGATTTGACTCCATGGAAGACTTCACAAAATTTTTAAATTGGATCCGATTATGGAGAACTTATGATCTAAAGAGTCATGCAAAAGCTCAAGAAATTTTGGATGATTTAAGGAACCGGTATGATGAAGAACATACTACCGTTTATGTTTTAGAGTCTTGGCAGATCCACCAACGTCTTGATTTGAACCTTTCCAAAAATAGGGAAGAAGATCTCGAACGATTAAAGTACATAGTTAATAGAAACATTGAACTTCACCCAGAAAACTCTGATGCTTACAACGCGCGCGCATTAATTGGCCTCAGACATTTTGGGTTCTCTTGTGAACAAGCTATTGCTGATATTGATACAGCAGAAAAAAATGGTAGCAATCAAGAAACACTGTTAATTGGTTCTGCTGTTTACAGCAGATGTGGGCAAATAGAGGAAGCTATTGAACGTCTGCAAGAACTATTAAGAATAGTGCCGAATGATCCAGGTTGGTTTCAAACCGGCCTTTTGGTAACTCTACTTTACGAAAAAGGTCAACATTCCGAAATTTATGGCTTAATCGGGCAAAAAATAGCAGCGAGTGACATGAGTCCAAGGGTTTTAGCCATTTATTCAATATTAGAGTTTAAAAAAGGGAATAAAAAAAACTCAGTAGAATATTTTCTTAGATCACAAAAAAACGGCTTTAATAACAGCCGACTTGATTCTATAAGAAATGAGAAGATTAAAACAGAGGCTTTGAAGATATTAGAAGAGGTTGAAAAACTATCTAAAAGTTGATGTTTTTAGGCTCAGCAGATTGCTATCTTTATAAAGTTCGTCCCTCTTCAGAAAGTTTTTTATTTAGTAGCTTTCTTACCAATATACCAGCACCATCTGCGCCAAGAGTTACCTCAAGATAGCTCATGCCGGTGGGATCATCCTGAATTTGCTTCTGCATTATTTCTAATAGGTGCTTATCTTCATCGAATGCTGCTGTAACGCTATTTTTTGTCTTATCAATAACATCTTCGTTTAGTTGACGCACGTCAAACGCTGCCCCCCAAAAATAATGTGTCTCTCCTTTTTTCCCGGGAGTAACTATATGGCAACCACGCATAATAAACTTTGATCTAGCTCCTTCTTCTGGATTAGGATCCGTCACATTCCAGTCAGAAAATGATATGGCCAAGGTAGGCATTCTACCTACTTGCTTTCTCAAAATTGGTTTATCCTCTGGCAGGCCCATTCCAGCACAAAACAAAGGGGAAAGAGGTGCTAAATCAAATTCTTGTTCATAACAGATTGTTTCACCATCCAAATAACTATCTGGCGCTGTTATCCAGTCATTTTGCTTGAAAGTATTCTTATGAAGAAAAGCAATATGTGTTAAATCCATGACATTTTCTCTTATTAAGACCCAATTTGCTTTTACATCATAGTAGCCGCCTAAAAAGGTCCAATCATTATCTGTTTGATAGCTTACATCTGGGGGCTCACAATCTATAGCGTCCTGATCACCCATCCAAATCCAAAAAAAAGCACCGCGTTCCAAAACCTTGAATGAAGGTATTTGGGCGGTCTTTGGCATCATCTTTTGAGTTGGGGCTTTTGTGCAATGACCTTCACTATTAAATTGCATACCGTGATAAGGACAAATAATTTTATCTCCCTCAACATGTCCTTCAGACAAAGGTGCCCACCTATGTGGACATCTATCATATAATGCTGCAGGAGTGCCGTCCTCTAAGCGATATAGTACAACTGGAGTTTCGAGCAGCCAACGTGCGACCGGTTTTTCTTTTATCTCGTCTGAGCGCGCTGCTACCCACCACATATTTCTTGGATAGTTATCCTCGAGCATACCATTTGGTATTCTTTGTCCTATAAACTTTTGTTCGTTAGAATCCTTCAATATCTCATCCCAGTCTAAAAAATATATTGTACTATACCATAGAAAGACAAGTTGCTGAATTGGTTTTCATTAAAAAAAATTTTTAATTATTTTTGTAAGAACATAAATATTAGTTTTATTAGATACAATTAGTTTGATTAAGGAGAAGGGAATGAGTGTTGCACGAATAAATATGTTAGAATTTGAGACAGAGGATGATCTAAATAAAAGAGCTGAATTGTATGAAAAGGACGCGCCTACGCTTTTTCCAACTGCTGAGATCCTATTGACTATAAAAACGGGCCCAACCACAGCAATGTCGGTATCCAATTATCCAGATAAGCAATCAGCTGAGGAGTCTCTTATCCGAAGGGATAAACATTTTAAAACTGCAGAAATACAGCCACGAGAGGCTTGGTATCTAGAAGGAAAAGTTTTTCAAAGGCATATAAAATAATTATTCTTGATTATGTTCAACCAACGCTTCGAGATTTGGCTCATAAATTCGGGCAGGTCTGTGATTACCTTCTCTAAACTTATCCGTTTCTATAACCAAGCCCTTACCGTCTGAATAATTTTTCAGCCATAAACGAAAATTCCTTTTGTTCTCAGGACTAAATTTTTGCGCCCCAAAAGCAGCAAATGTTTGTTGTAATTCAGTTAACGTAAAACCATTTTTATGAAAAGCAAAAGCTAGAGAGGGCTTTCTCTCTATTAATAACCGTGAATATTTAATCCCATCACTACAAATTTTATTATGATCAAAACATAGATCTGGCAAACTATCCACATTAAACCAATTAACATCAAAAACATCAGAGTTTGCTCTAATCCTTAACTTCCCTGAAGGATGTACCGCTAAATAGGCAACTGAAATTACTTGATGTCGATTGTCTCTACTTGGATCGCTATAATTAGCAAAATGACTAATGTAGGGAACCCGAATTCCTGTTTCTTCTTGTAATTCTCTTTTTGCGCATTGATCAAGATCTTCACCTTTTTCCAAAAAACCTCCAGGTAGTGCCCATCCATTTTTATAATCCAGCCGTTTAACAAGTAATACTGATAGCTTTTTTTTCCTTAGAGACAAAAGAACAATGTCTGTTGCTACAGATGGGTGCCAGTAATTTGATTCAAAAATAGCCATTTCTAAGTATATATTCTATACTATCTTAATAGCACAGATTTTTAATTATGAGAAAAGTAAAAGTTATTTATTCTTTAAAAAAAATATAGTTAGCCTCTCCCCTATTCCAACCGTCTTTTTTCATCCTGACTTTTGTAGTTTTTTCATCAAAGCAAAAACCGGCACTCTCAAATGCTTTTAAAATTTTTAAACCATTTTCTTTTTGAGTATTCATCTCAATCAAGACTGATTTCAAGGTGCGATTTTGTAGCAAATTAGACGCTCCTTCAATAATTTTATGTTCAATATTATCAACATCAATTTTTATATAAGTGGGAACAGGAAACCCCCATTTTTCAACTAACTCATCAAGTGTTGTTGAAAAAATACCCTGTGAAAAGGGAAAATCAGCTGGCTTTAAAAGTGGGTCAACGGCTTCGCCTACACTATGACCGCTGCTTCCTTGATCCAAATTGGGCATATAAAGACGCGTGAATGCAGCCTTATTGTCTAAACCCATACAATACGGTATTGCATTTTTTTGAATTCCATTCACGTTGATATTTTTCACCAGTGTTTCAAAATTTGATGAGCTTGGCTCAAAAGAATAAGTTTTTGCTTCCGAGATTAAGCTTGCAAACAGGGTATAAACCCCGACATTTGCACCAACATCATAGAACACAGAACCTTTCTTAAAGCCCCTTAGCCATGAAATAGTCTCTGGTTCTTTGGAGATTAGTGTTTTAGCACGAAATAAAGTCCACTCATTACTTATATCGAACTTTAGCTCTTTTTCTGTATCAGGATCTTTTACTCTAAAAAAAAGATGTTCCTTTTTAATTTTTATTTTTTCCTTAATGTCTTTGCTATTCATAGAAAAAATTTCCTAGCTAGCGTTCTTTTTTTAAGACACCATAAAGGGAGTATTGGAGCAACTTTCTTTCTACAGCTTTATCCTGGACTTTCTCTACTCCATGAAATGAATTGTCCGATCTACAAAAAGAAAAAGCATTATTTTTTTTGAAATTAGCACTATAAACCCTAATGAAGTTATCCCGTTCGTGATGTTCTCCGGTGGAGCAAACAAATCCTATTTCTTTGGGAATATAAACTGAAGTACCAAAAGACGATTGTGTGTTATCTTCTTTATCAGATTCAAAATAAATCAATGCGACGATAACTTTTCCTGCGTTGTCAGTGTGAGGACCCAATGAGTAATTTGTTTTATCATGCAAGAGGTGAAGCCTGGGAGTATATCTAATTTCGGAGAAGAGATCAGACAAATTATTTAACTTAAATCGCCGCATGAGATTATTTGCGTAAAGAGCAACTAGAGCTTGAATTACCTGCCCAGAACTAAGAATTTCTTTTAAACTTTTCCAAAATTTCTTCTAATAGCCTAACTGGTAAAAAATCACCTGTTTCTGAATGGGCAAATGGGTATCTACTAACGGATGAATTATATATTTTGTATGCGATTTCACTTTTAAGTGCGTCTAAATCATGACCAGTCATTATTTATATCCTCAGATTTGTCCATGGAACATGAATAGCATAAATTGTTTTAAAAAATAAACCTAAATCAAATTAAGAGTAGAATATATCGAAGGGGTCATATACACATTAGGCATGAAAAAAATGAGTGGGTTAGAGAATTTAAAGTCTAGACTTACATTGCCTGCGATAGTTGCGCCTATGTTTCTTGTTTCTGGGCCAGAATCAGTTTTGCAATCTTGTAAAAATGGTTTAATAGGCTCTTTTCCTGGACCGAATGCTCGTACCATAGGTGATTTGAGAAATTGGTTTCAAAATATCGACATAAATTTAAGCCATGAAGATGCACCTTGGGCGTTTAATATGATAACCCACAATAGCTATGGACGATTTAACGAAGAAATTGCACTTGTTGAGGAATTTAAACCCAAAATCGTGATCACAGCTCTTGGCGGGCCTCAAAGGGTAACGCAAAAGGTTCATGAGTATGGCGGGCTCGTTTTTGCAGATGTTAACTCTCCATCTTTTGCAAGAAAAGCAATTGACAGAGGTGCTGATGGACTTGTGCTTGTTTGTTCTGGAGCTGGCGGGCATACTGGCGAATACGCACTCATGCCATTTCTTGATGAAGTAAGATCCTTTTTTGATGGTCCTCTGATAGTAGGCGGTGGCATCAGCAGTGGAAAAAGTATACGAGCAGTAGAAAATCTTGGTATTGATTTTGCGTATATAGGCACAAGATTTCTGGCAGCTCAAGAAACTTTAATATCTGATGCCTACAGACAAATGGTCTGGGACAGTAAAATGGAAGATTTGATCCAATCACGTGCCATCACAGGAGCACTTGGAAACTGGATGAAAGCAAGCGTCGAAGCTTCCGGGCTATCTCTTGATGATACAAAGAAAATAGCAAAAATTGATTTTTCAGGAGATATGCATGCGGGATCACAAGCGTGGAAAACAGTCTGGAGTGCTGGGCAAGGCGTTGGAAACGTTAAAAAACCAGAAACAATTAAGGAAATTATAGACATTTTGAAAAAACAGTATGAAACAGCAGTTAAACTTCAATATAAAGGGAGTCAATATTTATAGAGTATTTAATTGATGCTTGAAGCTTATGATTTGTAGTTTCAAATAAAATGTAAGTTATGATATTATTTGAGCTGAAGCTAAGTCTTAAAGAAAAAAAATGGTAACAAAAGAAGAAAAACAAATTATTGAGCAAATACTTGAGTATTGTGAAACCGGTAAAACTTCTATGACTGATGAAATAATGCATAATCCCGTTTCTAATTACAATGATCCAAAAAAATTGTGTGCCGAAATTAATACACTTTTTCGAGAGTTTCCAATTATTGTTGCGCATGTAAGCGAATTATCAGAACGCGGACAGTTTATCACCCACAATGATACCGGTGTACCAATATTAGTTACAAGAAATAATGACAATGAGTTAAAAGCTTTCATCAATGTTTGCCGACATAGGGGCGCAAAAGTCGAAGGGCGTGAGTGTGGAAAAGCTAAGACTTTTTCATGTCCATATCACAGCTGGACCTATGATCTTAATGGAAAATTAAGAGGAATGCCACAACCATTTGGGTTTGATAACTTAGATAAAGGCAAGTATGGACTAAAGGAATTGCCAGTATACGAGCATTTTGGAATGGTGTGGGTTAGACCATCTGCAGATGCAAAGCGGGTAGATATGGCAAAATGGTTGGCTCCAATGGAGAGTCAATTTAATGCTTTGAACTTAGGTAATCATATAATTTACAAAAAATGGACTCTGCCAAGAAACATGAGCTGGAGATTAGCTTTGGAGGGTTTTCAAGAAAATTATCATTTTTGCTCAGCACATGAACATACTGCGTGTTCTGGTTACCTAGATAATCAAAGCGTTTTCACCAATCACTATCCTCACGTGCGTCACTCAGTTCCATTGTGGAATATAAGGGAGCTAAAAGGTAAACCACAAGAAGAATGGACATATAGAAAATATTTTATGACACAAAATTATTTATTTCCTTGTAACTTTGTCCAAATTATGACAGATCATGTCTATATACATTCAATAATCCCGACGGGTCCAGGCACTTGTGTATTTAAATGTATGATGCTTATATCTGAACCAGCAAATACAGATAAGGCTAAACAATATTGGGAAAAAAATTACAATGTTGTCAAAGAAGTGTTTAATGAAGATTTTGAGATAGGCGAGGCCATTCAGGTAGGCTTATCAACGAACGCAAATGATAACTTTGTTTTTGGCAAATATGAATGTGGATTGCATTGGGGACAGCAAGCTATAGATGATGCTCTCGAGGGACGATTAAAAGCTAGCTAAGTACTCCTTGATTTTTTAAAAAAAGCTAATTTTCTTTTGAAAACTCCTTTATGATTTCCAAACATAAATGTGTAGCTTTTTCCATGTCTTGAGCGGAAATCCACTCTAAAGGGCCATGAATGTTTTGCATGCCCGTGAATAGGTTTGGCGTAGGTATACCCAACTCAGTTAACAATGATCCGTCTGTGCCACCTCTTATTGGTTTTGAGAAAGGAACAATATCTAAGTTTTCCATAGCTTTCTTAGCTATCTCAACAGGCCTCATATTCTTCTCAAGCCAATAACGCATATTTCTGTATTGTGGTGTAATTTCGCAGGTTATTTCTGCTCTGGGCTCTGAGGAGTTAATCACCTCACATAACTGCTTCAAAAGATTACCTTTCTCTTTTAAGCCCGCAAGCTCAAAATCACGTAAAATAAAGCGAAGCATCATTTCAGAGGACCCTCCAACCATATCTGTAGCATGAATAAAACCTTCGTTATCTTCCGTAGTTTCTGGGGTAAGAGTGGTTTGAGGCAAAGTACTAATAAGCTTTGCTGCAATGTGGATAGCATTTACCAACTTATCTTTAGCTAAACCAGGGTGTATCGATACACCTTTAATTTTGACCTCTGCTTTATCTGCAGAAAAGGTTTCATATTCTAAGTCTCCGATTTTACCCCCATCAAAGGTGTATGCGGTGTCTACGCCGAGATCGGTGGCAAGTTGTTTTTTTACACCACGACCTATTTCTTCATCTGGAGTAAATGCCACCCTCATGGGACCATGCTTTAGTTCGGGATTTTGTAACAGGTGATTAATGGCTGTCATTATTATCGAGACACCAGCTTTATCATCAGCTCCAAGTAATGTTGTTCCAGACGCGGTAATGATATCATCACCCTTTTTATCCTTTAGGTACTCGAATTCATTTGGCGAAAGGGTCAACTTCGGATCATCGGGAAATGAGATATCTCCCCCATTATAGCCTTTTATTAACCTCGGCTTTACACCTGAAGCATTGAATTGTGGTGCTGTATCCACATGCGCTAAAAATCCAACAGATGGTGCTGATATATTTCCGGGCACTGTCGCTAATACTACTCCATAGTCCGTGAGCTTAACGTCTTCAATTCCTAAAGCAAGAAGCTCTTCCTTCAATAAGTTCAGCAAATTAAGCTGTTGATCTGTACTGGGCGATTTATTGGAAAGTTCATCACTCTGGCTGTCTATGGCAGTATACCGTATTAACCTTTCTGTTAGCTCATCTTTAAATCCATTTTCCATTAGTACTCCTAATCTTTTTAGCTATTATCACGATAAATACGCGCAATTACTTCCTTCAATAATTTTGCAGCAACCATTGCTGTCAAATTATGAAAGTCTCTTTTTGGATTATACTCCACAATATCGGCACCAATCAGCCGCCCCTTAAAACCATTAAGGCAATCTATTAACTGTCGGGTAGATAGGCCACCTGGTTCAAAATGAGAAACTCCTGGAGCATATGCTGGATCTAAAGCATCGATATCAATACTGCAGTAAACAGGTTTTGAAAAGCTTAATGAACTAAGTTTAGAAAGGTCTTTCATTTGATACATCTCGACTCCAAATTTTTCTGCCTGTTCACGCTGATGTTTATTCAACGTTCTAATACCTACTTGAACTAGTCTACTTGCTCTGCCCGCTTCCATTATTCTAGCAAAGGGTGATGCATGACTGAGTTTGTTACCCAACAAACTATCATAAAGATCTGGATGTGCGTCAATATGGAGAATATCTAGAGCATCCCATATATCCAAATGAGCGTCTAGAATGGGCCAGGAAACCGAATGATCTCCTCCTAGGGAAACAAGTTTTTGATCTGCAACCAAAACATCTTTTACAAAAGTTTTAATCTTTTTGAAGTTATCTACTGGCACCTCACCTGCGAACTCGATATCGCCCAGGTCCTCCCAGATACCTTTTTTATCCAAGTTTAAACCTGATTCAGAAAATAAATTAGAAGAGGCAGAATACAGTGCCTCTCTAATTAAACGTGGAGCAGCACTCGACCCTCTCATAAAAGAGGAGTTTATATCATCAGGAACCCCAAGTACTTTTATGGCTGGCTTCATTGAATTGCCTTATCAATCTTTACTATTTAAATATATGTTCCCATCTAAGTAACGAGCCGTATAGCCTCCAATAAATACCCTATCCCCTTTAAGCTCACAAATGAGAGCGCCTCCTCTTTCAGAACATTGATAAGCCTTTAAATTATTCTTTTTTAAAATATCTGCCCAATAAGGAATGAGCAGAGTATGAGCCGAGCCAGTTACTGGGTCCTCATCTATTTTGGATTTTGGGTAAAAACATCGTGAAACAAAATCATACTCATCACCCTCAGCACTGACAATCAATCCTCTTGCGTTGAGCTCGGATACTTTACTCATGTTTACGGATATATTTCTAATACTAGCTTCATTATCTAAAATTGCTAAGTAATCATCACGGCCCTTAAACAATTGCTGGATATTAGCCCCTACACTCTCTCTTAAAACATTATTAATATCTTGTTCGATTGGTTCATCAGCGGGGAAATCTAAAAAGATTTGCTCGCTTTTTTTAATTGTTTTTAGAAGACCTCTCTGTGCCGAAAAAGTAATCTCTTTTTGATCTTTATCAATATATTCGTCGAACAAAACCCTAGCACTTGCCAATGTTGCATGACCGCATAACCCCATTTCACATTCGGGCGTAAACCACCTTATACCGAAGGGTTTAGTGTTCATGTTTATAAATGCAGTCTCAGATAAATTATTTTCAGATGCTATAGACTGCATTACTCCGTCGGATAACCAATTATCAAGGATACAAACCGCTGCGGGATTACCCGAGAATACTTTCTTTGAGAATGCATCTACCTGGTATATTGGAATAGATTTCACGATAATAGGATCTTTTTCATTGTAAAATTATAAATCCATAAGTTTACTGTTTCAAATAGATTTATCTATCCAAGAATAGTTAGATTTTATATAACAGGGAGATCATAATTTTAGCTCCAACTAACATGAACTCAATATATAGAAAATCACTATTTAATATCCCATCAGGTATGATCTATCTAGACGGTAACTCCTTAGGCCCTCCACTGAAAGGGATAGAGTCTATATCAGAAAACGTAATTTCTAAAGAATGGGGTGAAAAGCTGATAAAAGGTTGGAATGAATCTAATTGGATGGAACAGCCAATAACTGTTGGTAATAAAATCGCTAATATAATCGGTGTGGATAAAGGATCGATAGTAGCCGGAGACACTCTTTCCATTAAGACTTACCAAGCTTTGGCAGCAGCTTTAAAACTAAATCCCCAAAGAAATATAATACTTACTGATATTGATAATTTTCCTTCAGACATTTATGTAGCGGAAGGCCTTGTTGACAGTTTGAACGCAAAATTTGAGCTTAAGAAAGTAAAGAGAAATAAGCTTATATCATCTCTTAATGAGCAGGTTAACACGGTATTACTTACCCACGTCGATTATCGGACTGGGTCAATGTTTGATTTGGAAAGTATTACCAATAGAGTTCATGAAAATGGATCAACCATAATCTGGGACTTAGCACATAGCGCGGGAGCTGTCCCTTTAAATCTTAATGCGATTAATTGCGATTTTGCTGTCGGGTGTACATACAAGTTTTTAAATGGTGGGCCAGGTGCGCCTGCCTTCATATATGTAAGACCTGACTTGATAGAAAAATGTTACCCAATAATCAGAGGCTGGCTTGGTCATAAGGCACCATTTGATTTCAATAATACATTTGAGAAATCACCTTCAATTGAAATGATGCGCGTTGGTACACCTCCTGTTATTCAAATGTCAATCTTGGAAAAATCTTTAGATATTTTTCAGGACCTCGACCTTCATAAACTAAGAGAAGAGAGCATAAAGCTGTCAGATTTATTCATAAATATGGTTGAACAAACATGTTCAGATCTTCATTTAGAGAGTCCTATAAAGTCCTCTGAAAGAGGGTCACAGGTGTCTTTTTCTCATCCATCTGGTTATGCGATAATGCAGGCATTAATAGACAGAAATATAGTTGGAGATTTTAGAGCTCCTAATATTATTAGATTTGGCATAACTCCACTCTATATCAGTCAAGAAGATATAATCCGAACGGTCGAGGTCTTAAAGGATATTCTATCCAATAGACTTTGGGATACCCCAGCATATTTAAATAGAAAAAAAGTAACCTAATTTTGAGAAACACGTACCTAAAATGATAGCCTTTGCTTTTGCCGTTTTTTTTATGATTGCTACCCCTGGACCAGCAGTATTAGCGCTGGCAGGAGTAGGTGCAGCATACTCTTTTAAAGTTGGTTTAAAGTTTCTTATTGGATTAACGATAGGTTATCTGTCAGTTTGGGCTCTCGTTATTACTGGGTTTGCTTCAGTGATTTTTTCTATTCCAGTAATGAGAACTATTTTTCTTTTTATTGCATCAGGATACCTGGTCTATCTCTCACTTAAAATTATGTTTAGAGGCTCTGAAATTGCTTTCGTAAGCCCTCAAAAAGAACCTACACTGGTCGAAGGCATTTTTCTCCAGCTGGTAAATCCTAAAGCTTACGCTTTTCACTCGATCCTTTTGACTGGTTTTGCGGTCTTTCCAGATAATTTTGTCTTAGAGACAACGTGGAAATTTATCGTTATGAACTTAATCTGGATCCCTCTACATGTGGCTTGGTTGGCTTTGGGTTCAACAATAGAAAAAGTAAATTTAAAACCTAGCATGCAAAAATATATCAACATAATAATGGGTTCTTCATTATTAGTAGTTGCTGTTCTCAGCTTTCTTTCAATGACAAAAATTTGAGTTTTAAGCATGAATAATGAATGGTTGTACCAAGTAAGAATAAAGCTTCCACAAGACTTAGCGGATGATTTAAGGAGTGAGAGCAATTTTGATATATCTAAGAAAATTAATAAGATCGCAAGAAAACATCAGACTAGACCAGTGTGTACGCTCGATGGATTTTTAGATTATGTTAAAGAGGCTGAAAAAAATGATATTAAAGATTATCCATTATACCATTGGACTAAGTCAGTAGTACAAGATCCGGATAAACAGATTAAACACTCAAAATCATTCGCTTTTTACTTCGGGGATGAACAGATATATGACAAGGAACGCGCTGTTTCTCTATACAATGATTTAGTAGAATTTAATAATGAGAATAAGATTGAGGAGATTAAGATGATTGACTCAAACCCAAGAAATAATCCCCAGCCCCCCAAGAATAAAAACTAACTTATGAAATATTGGCAGTGAACTTTTTAATTTTAATTATTCTCGGTCTCGGATGGGGCCTGAGCTTTACACTTGGTAAAATTGCTATAACAGCTGGTGGAACTCCCATTGGTTTGACCTTCTGGCAAAGTCTTTTTAGTGGCCTCATTCTATTAGCTTATGTATTTTTTAGGCACGGAAAAATTATTATTCCAAAAAAAATGTTTCTTCCTATAGTTATAATTACTTTTCTATCTGTAGTTATCCCCAATATTATCTTTTACGCTTGTGTTGAACACCTTGACGCTGGTGTATTGTCGATTTCAGTGTCGGTAATTCCCCTCTTTACCTATTTAATTGCCTTGGGGCTAAAAATGGATAAGTTTAAGGTAAGAAGAGTAATAGGCCTTATCACTGGTTTCTGTGCTCTTCTAATTTTGATACTTCCAGAAAACAGTTTGCCAGATAAAAGAGACATCCCCTGGGTCTTACTGGCTCTTAATTGCGCTCTTTGTTATGCCCTGGAAAATATCTACATTGATAGATTAGCCTTACAAAATTTTGGACCTATCCGCTTAGTTTGTGCAGTTTCCTTTGTCTCGGCAATAATCACCTTTTTTCTTTCTTTAGTAATGGATCAATTTTTTATACTGCAGCCAACAAATTTATATTTGTTTATCTCAACTTTAGGTCTAGGGTTCATCAGCGCTACTGCATACTCAATATTTATTTATCTCATTGGAAGAGCAGGATCGGTTTTTTCATCTCAAGTAGGATATCTTGTGACGTTTTTTGGCGTTGTATGGGGAATAATTATTCTAGGTGAAAGCCACTCTGTTTTTGTGTGGATATCTTTAGCTATGATAATGATGGGGATATTCCTTGTTCAACCCAAACAAACTAATGAAAGCACCGATTTTGAAAAAGTTTAAATGCCTCTATGGAATACTGTAAACATTACTTGCTGTCTTAAAGAAAAGATTATTCTTATCTGTTTCGCTAAAATCCTTTACCAGATTTTTAAAGGAATTCCATAAAACTTGATAGGAAACCGAATACTTATCTACAGGAAAATTGCTTTCAAACATGCATCGTTCCGATCCAAAAAAATCTATAGTCGTTAAATAAAATTGTCTCTGAAGTGCCATAAACTGATCAGAAGTAGGAGGATTTGGGTTTGCTTCAAAACCAAGACCATTTATTGGCATTGCTAAACCCCCCAATTTAGCAAAGACATTCTTATACTGGGATAATTCCTTTAGATCTTTTTTCCAATTTTTATAAACCTGTTCTTTTATTGTGGCATAAGAGCCTATCCCCAACGGACCACTAAAATGATCCAAGACAATTATCAGATCGGGATTGTTTCTTGCCAAATGAGCTACTTGTAGTAGTTGATGATGATATTGCCATGCCTCAAAAACAAGTCCTTTTCCAGATAAAATTTTTAACCCTTCCCCAAATTCTTTCATTAGATACATGTCTTTTGGTGGATTGTGATGTGAATTATTTATCATGTCACTAGAATCCCAGCTTCCCGCATGCCGGATACCTTTAAATAGGTTTCCTCCAATATCAAGATGCCTCTCTAGAACCTCATCCACATCTTTTCCTAGTAACATGTTAGCGTGGCCAATTATTCCCGAAATTGTTGTCTTTTTACTATTTTCTAGGGAAAGTTGCGCTAATCCTTTTATGAATTCAGTTTCTCCAACTGGATTAAGATGCTCATTTTCAGAATTCCAAAAAAACTCTGAACACTCAATGTAAACACTATCTGTCACATTATGTCCTGAGCTAGTATCTTCCCAAAAATCTTCAAGCATATAGTTATAAAGACGATGTCGCCTAACATTTGAGGAACCTGCAACTGTCTTTGGCCACAAGTGATGGTGAGGATCAATTATCCTCTGACCAGGGTCGATTATATCTTCCCTAACCCTATTGAGCCAATCCAAATCTATAGTATATGCACTCATGAGCTCATTCTATGAGTGACAGAAAAATAATAAAGAGTAAAATCAAGTAATGGAAAATTATGAAAAGAATATTGTAGATCCCAAGTATGTCTATGAGAAACTGGACGCTAAAAATGTCAAGGTCATTGATTGCACGGTCTACTTTGAACTAAAAAAGGTAGGCGCCTCAACGATACACAGTGGATATGAAGATTATTTAAAACGGCATATCCCTGGTTCGGCTTATTTACATATGGTTGATGATCTATCCGAAAAGGATAATCCCATACCTTTTTCAATTGTCTCGCAAGAAAAATTAAATGAAAAACTGTCGAGCATTGGGATAAATAATGAAGATGAAATTATTCTTTATGGGTCTGGGTTTCATATGGCTATCACAAGAGCGTGGTGGGTATTAACAACGTCTGGGGCCAATAATGTAAAAATCATGAATGGCGGGTTGGCCTCATGGCAAAAAAAGAATTTTCCCCTGTCAACAGGAGAAGAGGTTTTTAAAAAAGGAGATTTTCAAGGAGCTCGCAGTCAAGAAGCAATTTTTGATAAAAATAAAATGAAAGAAGCTCTAAGAGATGATGAATTCATTTTTGTAAATGCTCTAACATATAAGCAATTTTGTGGTGGGGGAACTCATTATGGAAGACCCGGAAGAATACCAAAAAGCATAAATATTCCTGCATTAAATTTACTTAATCATGATACCGGTAAATTCCTTCCTCCATCCGAAATGCGTGACATGATAAAACCTCTCATTGATACTGATAAGTCAATAGTTAGCTACTGTGGAGGTGGTATAGCGGCCACAACTGTTTTTTTTGTTGCCAAGATTTTCGACATTGAAAAACTCTTTCTATATGATAACTCGCTTCTTGAATGGTCTAATGATCCCACCTGCCCAATGGAGCTGGACCAAAAATAAAAGATTAAAATCTTTATGCTTGCCTATTATTTTTTGAGTGCTAACTTTGATAAAAATTTTTAGGAGATATTTCATGTTTTTTTTAGGACTAATTGGGGTATTCGGTGTACTTATGTCTGCAACAATCTGGGGTGGCAATCCCGGTGCATTTATAGACCTTCCTTCTATTGTAGTAGTTGTTGTTGCATCATTCTTTGCTGCACTGGCTATGAGCAAAGGAAAATTTGACGAAAGAACAATTTCACTAACTGGAGATGCAGCCGTTATAATAGGTTGGCTAGGTTTTCTTATTGGCTTAGTTTTAATGGCAGGTAATCTCAAAAATCTTTTGGCCAATGACGCTATTGGACCTGCTTTTAGCGTTGCTTTTTTAACGGTACTTTATGGTTACTTTCTGAAACTGATATGCTTCATGTATAGCAACTCTAAATAATAACAGGGAAATAATTTCCATCTTTGAACTAGATCATTAATGGATCAGAAAAGTAGTGTCTCTAAATCGTTACCAGTGCCCAAAGGTAGAATTAGTAGGGCATCAAGTTTTGGTAAGCTAGCAATTAAATTTGCAAGCTCTATTGTTTTTGATGGAACAACGGAATTATTGGGTGGCAGGTCTCCATCAATAAAAAACCTCCTCATACAGGAAAAAAATATCCTAACCTTTATAGAAGAACTCGCAAAATTAAGAGGTGCAGCATTAAAAATTGGGCAATTATTATCTCTTGAAGCAAATGATTTTTTGCCAGAGCAAATTAGTAAAATGCTTGGGGACTTAAGAAATAAAAACTTTCATATGCCAAATTATCAACTTGGCGAGGTCTTGAGAGAAAATTATGGCGATGATTTTTTAGATAACTTCTCCGAATTCAATGAGACGCCAATTGCTGCTGCTTCAATTGGTCAAGTTCACAAGTGTAAATACGGCAACAAGGAGTTAATATTAAAAATTCAATACCCAAAAATTAGAGAGAGCATAGAAAGTGATATTAATAATATTAGACTAATCACTAAAAACCTTGGACTCTTACCAAAATCCTTTGATTTCGATAAACTGCTTGAAGCTGGGAAAACGCAGTTACTAAACGAGACCGATTACTTGCTCGAAGCAGCGCACCAAAAAAAATTTCATCGTCTACTTAAAACGGATAAAAAATTTGTTGTACCAAGGATTAATAAAAAACTTACCACTACAAAAATTTTGGCAATGGAGTATCATAATGGTGTAACAATTGATCAGGTCGCATATGGTGATCAAAAAACAAAAAATTCAATAATAAATAATTTAGTGGAACTTGCCTTCAAAGAGATATTTGAATTTAATTTAGTTCAAACAGATCCAAATTTTGCTAACTTTCTATTTGATGATACATCGAAAAAAATTGTTTTACTGGACTTTGGTGCAACTAGTAAAGTCTCTAAAAAAAATATCCGAGTCTTTAAAGATATTCTTAACGGCTTAGCGCTTGATAGAAAGGAGATGGTTGAAAAAGCTCTTATAACTTTGAAGATCTTCAGTCCTAACGCCAGTAATTCGGTAAAGAAGTATCTTATAGACATAATCTGGAACTTATCTTTGCCTTTACGGAAAAATAAGGAATTTGATTTCCTACATTGCATTTCTACAGAGGATTTGAACTTGCTTTCATCAACACTGATAAACCAAAAAGATAAGTTTCAGCTACCCGATCCTCAAATTCTCTTTATCCAAAGAAAATTAGGAGGTATTTTTCTTCTAGGTCGAAAATTCGGCGCAAGAAAAAACTTTTCCAAATTAGTTACAAAATATATCTAAATTAAATTCGAGACTTAATCATCAGGGTGCTTTTAGTGAGAAAAACTATTTCATTGTCTTGATTGACCAACTTCGCCTCATATCTAACAAAACCAAGTCCAGGTTTGCTTTTTGATTTTCTACTCTCCAATATTTCTAATTGACCGGTCACTTTGTCATCAGGTCTTACTGGTTTTGGCCAGGTCATTTCCTCATGCCCGGGTGACCCCATTATCGTATCGTAGGATAAAAAACTTTTATGCATCATTCCAAGCCAAATTAGAGCTGTCAGCCATCCACTTGATATAATACCGCCAAATACAGTTTTTTCAGCTGCATCTTTGTTAATATGAAAAGGAAAAGGATCATACTTTTTTGCAAAATCTATTATTTCATTCTCTGAAAAAGCGTGCTCCCCAAGATCAAAAATCTCCCTCTTTTTAAAATCCTCTGCATATCGCTTTTCCATCTTTTTTCCTCTCTATTGTTTTTCAAATTGAATGAGCGTGTAGCACGATCTATCCTCACCTAAATCTATAAACTCACTTGAAACATTAAAACCAAGGTTTGATAGCTGACTTATGATTGCTCGTTCATCTCTATTGGGGGCAACTTCAATGTCAAAATTCTTTATACTTTCAAATTTACATCCCAAATAACCAATACCCCCCTTTTTTAATATTCTTTTGAACTCAAGGATATATTGTTCTACTGGCTTCAAGAAATATATTACATTTATCGCTAGGAGTTTATCTATAGACCCATCTGGAACTCTATTGCTCAAATCTTTTGCATCATTTTCTAAAATAACTATATTTTTAGGCAGCTTCATTTTGAGCAGATTTCTTCTAAACTCCGCACTTATTTCTACTCCAATTATGTTATTTCTACTAATCTTTGCAATTTCTTTTATTGCCAATCCGTTACCAACACCCAACTCCAACACATTATCAGTTTTTTTCAGTTTCATTCTATTTACAATATCAATGCTTACTTGCGCATTTGAATAATTCATTAATGTTCTTGCTACCCAGGCAAGCCCGATCGTTTTTGGGGACCTCATATTTTCTGTCATCAATTCGGTGTGTTGGAGAAATTTGTGGATTTGTCGAGCTACAAAAAGCTTAAAGTTCATTAAATATACTCAACATTATTTAACTTTGCGTAGGTTTGATGTATCGTAATCATATAATATAGTAATAAAATTTTTAAGAATTTTAAAATGATATTGCTGACACTTTAAAAGCTTTAAGATGAAGGTTAAATATGAAAACTTACATAATCTATGGAAAAACGAATTCAGAATATGCCAGCGGTATGCTTAATAAACCCCAAGATAGGCTACCAATTGTTAAAAATCTAACAGATCAATTTGACATGAATATAAGAGAGTTTCTTTTTACACATACTGAAAGTTTCACCTTTTTTTGTGTGTTAGATGCTAAGAGCGATGAAGATATGGAGGCGGGAATGAATATCGCGAGAGCCTCAGGAACTTGGACTAACTTATATTGGTCCAGAGCATTCGACTCATTAGAACATATGAAGATCTATGAAAAAGCTAAAGACGGCATGGCCTCTTATGTAACAACTATGCAAGCCGCCGAGACTTCTTGATGTATGGAAGAGCAATTAATTTCACCCTATTGGCACCATCCTTATGGTCTGTAGTCGAAGCAGTAGCCCAACCTATTGATACTGAAGACTTAAAAAGGAACCTATTTAAATCAAGTGATAATACGGGTTTTATAATTGAAATATTTCCCTCAAAACAAGTTGCGGGCTCTAATCTTGACGTATTAAAAGCTATGCAAAGTTTAAAAGAGCAGGCTATGGCAAAAGTGTCGGTTTTAGAAGGAAGTAGGTGAAGCTGAAATGACTTTCAAAATGTTAAAATCAAATAACATAAATATACGAGCAAAAATAGAAGGATCAGGACCACTAATCGTTTTAGTTCATGGATGTCCTGAGAGCTGGTATAGTTGGAGACATCAAATCTCCTTGCTATCAGAGAAGGGCTACACCGTTGCTGCCATTGACGTAAGAGGGTATGGAGGCTCATCAAAGCCATACGAAATTAAAGCCTATAGCATGAGAGAACTCACTAACGATGTAATTGGTGTCGTAGATGCTCTTGGCTTTGAAAAGGCCATCTTAATGGGTCGAGATTGGGGTGGGCCAATTGTCTGGAATACTGCTGCATTAAATGAAAGTAGAATATCTGCTGTTTTAGGCCTCTCAGTACCATTTTTCCCAAGAGGAAAAATTTCCACAATCGATTTATTTAAAAAAATATATCAGGGCAAGTTTTTCTATCAGCTTTATTTTCAAGAAGAAGGTGTTGCTGAAGCAGAATTTGAAGAAAATATACGAAAATATTTGGAGCTAACCTATTTTTCGATCGATGCGAGAGGAATGCGGTTTCAGAAAGAGAATGCTATAAATGCTAGCTCGAAAGGCCCTAATGCGAGATATCTAGATGGTATACCTGAATTCGACACTTACCCCTCATGGATGACTAATGAAGATATGGACTATCTAGTCAGCGAGTTTGAGAATAGTGGGATGCGAGGGCCTCTCAATAGATATAGGGCGCAACAAATTGATTTTGAGGACTTACTTGAGCTCACAGATGCAAAAATTAAACAACCCTCTGCATTCTTAACAGGGAGGTATGATCCTGTAAATTTTTTCACAGGATCTAATTATAAAAGCAGTGAAGATCTTAGGAACAGAATTGGTAAAAATTATGAAAACCTTTTATCAGCATGCCTTCTGGATGATTCGGGGCATTGGGTTCAACAAGAAAAACCTAAAGAAGTGAATAAGTTCATTTTAGATTTTCTCTCAAGACTATAATAGAAATGAAAATTACTAAACTGAGTAAGTCAATGAGTCTGATCAAAGATATTGATACCCCCGCAATTATTGTGGATTTAAATATTGTCAAAGAAAACATAGCTACATATCAAAGATATTGTGATGATGTAGGGATAAAATTAAGACCTCATATTAAGACACATAAAATCCCGGCCTTAGCTAAATTACAAATTGGAGCTGGAGCGGTTGGGATTACGGCTCAAAAAATAAGTGAGGCTGAAGCGATAATTTCCGAGGGTGGTATTAATGATGTTCTTATTACGTACAATATAATAGGAGAACAAAAATTAAAGGCTCTTCGAAATCTATGCGAGAAAGTTAAAGTTTCCGTCGTAGCTGACAGCTCTTTTTGCATAAGGGGCTTATCAAAGAAATTTGAAGGGGCTAAGGAAGCTTTACCTGTATTAGTTGAGTGTGATACTGGAGCCAACCGTTGCGGGGTCATAAGTCCTCAAGAGGCATGTGAATTGGCCGAATTGATTAATAACAGCCCTGGACTAATTTTCGGTGGTTTAATGACCTACCCTCCTGTTTCTCAAGCTCAAAAAATTAACAGCTTTTTAACTAAAGCAAAAAAACTAATAGAAGCAAAAAATATTGCTGTAAATACAGTGTCTATCGGTGGCTCGCCTGACATGTGGAAAGTCAAAGATATTCCGGTTGCAACAGAATATAGAATTGGAACCTATATATTTAATGATAGATCTCTTGTTGAAAACAAGATTTGTTCAGAAAAAAAGGTTGCTTTGACCGTTTTAGCAACTGTAGTGTCAACTCCAACAAAAAACAGAGCCATAATTGATGCTGGGTCAAAGGTATTAACGTCTGACCTCTTTGGAATGAATGATCATGGTACCATAGTAAACTTCCCTGAGCTTAGAATTACACAATTAACAGAAGAGCATGGTACGATTGTGAGCAAACAAAAAACAAATTTAGAAATTGGACAAAAAATCCAAATTATTCCTAATCATGCATGCGTAGTAACTAACATGCTTAATGAAGTAAATCTTATCACTGAAGAGAAACAAATAAAAAAAGTTAAAGTTATCGCAAGAGGTAAGGTCTGGTGACTTTAAAATTTAACAACAAACTTCTTTTCAAATAAGCAATCAAGTTCACAGGAAAAAACATCAGCCTTATTTATATCGTAAGCGTCCGTAATGGTACCAGTTGTAATTAACCCATCAAGGACTAACCAATCTAAATTTTTTTCACAAAATTCTATGTAAGATCTCAGGGCAGCTAAAGGACTTTCTTCTAATATATTCTTTGACTTTCCCTGCTCTAGTATTTTAGAGTTTTTTTTCAAAGTAAGATTGAAGTTTTTTAATTTGTCGATTAGAGCAACTTTATTGTTTTCATCGGATGGGATTGCCATTTCTTCTAAAATTTTATACTGGCCATGCAAACCAAATCCGGCAACTGTATCCGGTAACTTAAAAGTCCATCCCTTATAGATACTCTGCACTAATTCTACGCCAATTCCAAAGCTCTCGCAGCAAGCAATTAGTTCAATATCACTCATTTCACTATGTGGTTTTTTGCCCAGTCTGAAAAAGATCTCAGGCTCAAACTTCGGTTCAAGAAATTTCTCTGGTAAAAATGATTGCCTGGTGTTTAGAACCGTTGAGGAATACATAAATCCATAGATTGGTGCGTTTACAGAGTATTTGTGCCAAATTGTTTTGTTAGTAAAACCTACTTTTATGCCCGTTACTTTTTCCTTTTTGTTTTCACGAATTTCTTTAATCTCTAAAGCGGTCCTGTAGGCATCTGACAGAGAGAAGTTGGGAATAGTTTCACTTGGTAATTGTGCTTGAGACGTATTTTCTAAGCATTTAATTAAGTAATTTGACAGATTTTTTTTGGTGCTCAAGGGAAGAATACCGGGTCTGCCGCCGGCCTCCATTGAACAAATTTCTTTTGCGATTCATCGAACATATTCGATTCAACAAAAGCTTTTAGCCAATTTTGAAGCTTTTGCCACCCAAATTCATTAAACCAATTTATATCAATGTTTGCAAATTGTCTAACGAATGGAAATATAGCTATATCAGCTAACTTTGGTTGCTTACCAAAAATGAATTCGCCTTTTATTTTCTTGTCTAGATTAATCAAATATTCTATGGCCAAATTCTTGCTATCTTTACTATCATTTTGGGGATACCGAGTAGCGTATTTTGTTTTGTCTAAGTTAGGTTTAAATTTTTTCTCAACCTCATCAACTAAACAATATCCTTCATCAGGCATATCTAACCAGCCCTTTGGGTCATTTTTTCTTAAAGCCCAAATCATTATATCAATACTCTCGTCAATTATTTGATCCTTTAATTGTAGGCATGGAACTGTGCCAGAATTTGAAGCCTTCAAGAATTCATGTGGCTTATCCCGCAAAACAACTTCTCTTAATTCCACTTCAATATTTGATGAAAGAAGGGCCCACCTGGCTCTTATGGCATATGGACACCTACGAAAACTATATAGTATTGGAACGTCTTTACCCAAAAAAAACCTCTCTAATTTTTCATTATATAATCAACACCTAATCTATTTCCATAGGAAGACTTTTATCCATAGCCCATTCACTCAGAGAATTATCATAAACTTTCAATTTCTGAAAACCAAGTTGGTACAAGACAAAAGCATTCAATGTGGCTGCAATACCTCCTCCACAGTAGTTAAGTATCTCACTATCTTTTGTGATATTATGTTTTTCAAAAACCGACAATGCTTCTTTAGGTGATTTTAACATATGCGTATTTGTATCCATGAGATCACTAAATGGAATATTTATACTAGTCGGGATCCTACCTGGTCTCCCGTAACGCGTACTTTCTCCATTGTGAATATCACTCGTTAGAGCATTAATTAAAATACACCTATTATCTTCCATGGCATCTAGTGTTTGTTCCTTGCCCACAAAAAAGCCTTGATTTTTGGAATTTGAAAATTCTGTTTTAGAATAAAAATTTTCTCCAGACTCAAGATCATAATTATTTCGTTTCCACTCTCTTAAACCACCATTTAAAACGCTAACTTTTTTATATCCCAGCATGTAAATCATCCACCAAACCCTAGTAGCCCACTGAAGACCATTTGTTGAATACAAAATAATATGGTATGGGTCACCAATTCCTAACTTACCAAAACTATTACTTAGGCGCTCAATGTCAGGCAAGGTAAATTTGTATTGACTTTCAGGATCTGAAATCTGGATTTGAAGATCTAGAAATGACGCTCCAGAAATATGTTCCCTTAAATAATTCTGATGGCCGCTCTCAACGTCATAGGGTTTAGAAGGGTGATCATCCGTGTAGTGCAAGAAAGTTGTACAATCATAAATCCGTAAATTCTTATTTCCTAAATTTCTTTGGAGCCATTCACATGATATTATAGCTTCAGGATACTTCCAGCCTATTTCTATTTTTTCCATTTTATTGCATCAAGGGACTAAATATATACTTCCCCCACCCTTTCTAGATTCTAGAGTGTCATGCGCATTGGATGCATCTTTCAAATCAAATGGCAAAAATTCTGAAACCTTTATTATTTCATCTTCAAAAGCTTTAAATACAGAAGCTGCCATATTTTCGTAGTTTTTTCGATTTCCAAAATAATGAAAAAGTATAGGACGAGAAATAGATAGTGATTTCTCAGCTAATGTACTCATTAATACAGGTTGGACGGGACCTGATGATTGACCAAAATTAATCAAATATCCACAATGCGCTAATGATGATAAAGAAGACTCGAAGGTGTCATTCCCGACAGAATCGAAAACGATATCAACACCTTTTCCATTAGTAACATCTAATACTTTTTTACTAAATTTTTCGTCACCTGAAACAAAAGTTTCAATACATCCATTTAATTTCGTTTCCTCAATTTTCTCTTGTGATCCTACACTGCCTATTACCTTCACGCCCATTGCAGTTGCCCATTGGCAAAGTAAACGACCAACGCCCCCAGACGCGGCTGTTACCAAAATTGTCTTTGATGAGTCAACTGATGTTATTCGATTCATAAGCATTTCTACTGTCATCGCTCTTAAGAAATTTGTCGCAACTAATTCATCACTTAAAAAATCAGGGATCTTAATTACTTTATCCTGTGATATATTTATGTGGGTTGCGTAAGCCCCATATTCTCTTGTGCAAAACGTTACTCTTTCTCCAATCACAAAGCCTTGAACATTATCCCCAATCTTTTCGACTATACCACTAGCTTCGCACCCTGGAATGCCGGGTAAAGTCAATGTCTTGTAAAGTCCCGATCGTACATATACGTCATGATAGTTTACACCTATAGCCATATTTCTAATTCTAATTTCATTAGCAGAAGGTTCACTGATGTCCAATTCCTGGTGGGACAAGACTTCAGAGGAACCATATGCACTTACGATGATTGCCTTTGACAATTTTTTCTCCAATTAGCTTGTTAAAATTTATAAATAATTTAAGCTCATATTCTTTGCATGCTAGTTATCACAATTTTTTAAAGCAGGAATTAATGTATGAATATTTTACCAGAAATAGACAAAATATCCAATGAACTAAAAAAAATCTTTAAAGACCTTCACCAGCATCCCGAATTAGGGTTTGAAGAGGTTAGAACATCTGAAATAGTAAAAAAAAGGCTTAAGCATTTTGGAGTGGATGAGATACATACAAATATTGGGAAGACAGGAGTAGTAGCTGTAATAAATGGCAAGAAAAAAGGTTCTTTTCAAATTGGGTTAAGAGCAGACATGGATGCGCTCCCAATTGAGGAAACCACTAATCTTGATTATGCATCAAAAAATCCGGGCAAAATGCATGCTTGTGGACACGATGGGCATACTACAATGTTGCTGGGGGCAGCAAAGCATCTGTGTGAAACCCGCAATTTTAAAGGCAAGGCTATCTTAATTTTTCAACCAGCTGAGGAAGGCCTGGGAGGAGCGCGACTTATGCTAAAAGAGGGTTTATTTGAAAAATTTCCATGCTCTGAAATTTATGGAATACATAATTCTCCAAATGGAAGACATAGTGAGATTTCAATATGCAAAGGCAAAGCCATGGCTGGTGCTTCTTTTTTCGATATCACAATAAAGGCAAAAGGAAGTCATGCCGCTATGCCTCATCAATCAATAGATCCGATTATTATTTGCGCAAACATGATTGATCAAATGCAGGCTATAGTTTCAAGAAACACGCCTCCTCTAGAAAGCGTTGTCTTATCAATAACTCAGATTCATTCTGGCTCGGCGTACAATGTAATTCCTGAGGAAGCTACCCTCTGTGGAACGATACGGTATTTTTCCGAAGAAGTTTATGCGTTAGTTGAAGATCGTGTAAAAGCGATATGCAGAGGGCTTGAAGCAACCTATAATGTTGAAGTGATTCCTGATCTTCGAAATACTTTTGATGTTTTATATAATGATAATGAACTAAGTGATTGTTATATGGATGCCGCAGAAGAAATTGTTGGAAAAGAAAATATTATAAGAGCTGCGCGGCCAGCTACTGGCTCTGAAGACTTTGCCGATATGTTAAAACATGTTAGAGGAGCATACTGTAGGATAGGCCACAGTGGAACTCAACCACTGCATAGCCCTAAGTTTACACTAGATCCAGATATAATTCCAGTGGGTGCATCAGTATTAGCTAGGCTAGTAGAAAAGCAAATGCCCACCAATTGATTTATAAGATTAAGTTATTTAGCTAGAACGCCTGTCTTTACATTATAATCAACAGCTATCTGGTAAGTTGGATCGTCATCACTGTCTACCATAAGCTGGCCTGTTTTTGTCAAGAGGTCATGACAATCACGGCTTAAGTGACGTAATTTCACCTCTCTTCCAGAACTTTGATATTTTTCAGCAATATCTTCAATAGCTTTCAATGCTGATTGATCAACTACCTTTGACTTAGCGAAATCTAGAATAACTGTTTTCGGGTCATCATCTGGTTTGAAAATTTCAACAAAACTTTCGACGGATCCAAAAAAAAGAGGTCCTTCAATATCATAAACCTTAGCTCCCTTTGTTCTTATAGAGGGGCGTTCAAGGGCTCGAATCCTTATAGCGGAGTTCCAGGCAAATACTAAAGCAGAAACTATAACACCCACCAAAACAGCGACAGCTAAATCTTCGAGAACTGTGACAACAGTTACCAAGACGATAACAAGAGCATCTGATTTTGGGATTTTTGTGATTAAGCTGATAGAATTCCAAGCAAAGGTACCAATTACCACCATGAACATAACGCCTACTAAAGCGGCTATTGGTATTGCCTCAATGAGAGCGCTACCATATAAAATAAAGAAAAGTAGAAAAAGGGAAGCTGCCGTAGCAGCAATTCTTGTTCTTCCTCCTGATTTAACATTAATCATAGACTGACCAATCATCGCACATCCACCCATACCACCAAAAAATCCGGTAATGGTATTTGCAGCTCCTTGCGCCATGCACTCTTGTCTTGTTCCACCTCTTTTATTCGTGATTTCCCCAACAAGGTTCAGAGTTAAAAGACTTTCAATTAATCCGATAGCAGACAGCACTATCGCGTAAGGGAAAATGATATATAAAGTTTCTAAGTTAAGAGGAACCATCGGAATAGAAAAAAGTGGCAACCCACCAGCCACTGGAGCGAGATCTCCGACGGACGGAACGGGAATATCAAAATAAATAACAACTAGGCTGACAATTATTATTGCTGCTAAAGGCCCAGGCAATAGTCGTGTAATTTTTGGAGTAAGCCAAATTAAAACCATTGTAACACAGACTATTAGAACCGAGGTGCTTAATAGCATACCACTCATCCAATCCAAATTGCCATCTGCAGTTTCATATTGAAATTGCCTTATTTGGGCAAGGCCAATTACTATTGCAAGCCCATTAACAAAACCCAACATCACTGGTTGAGGAACCATCCTAATAAATTTTCCTAACTTAAAAACACCAGCAAGTATCTGAAGTATACCCATTAGGATTACAGTCGCAAATAGGTATTGAACACCGTGCTCCGATACAAGGGAAATCATAACTACAGCCAAGGCACCTGTCGCACCCGAGATCATCCCCGGCCTTCCTCCAAAAAGAGCGGTAACCAAACCAACAATAAAAGCGGCATATAATCCAACCAGAGGCTCTACTCCAGCTACAAAAGCAAACGCAACTGCTTCAGGAACTAATGCTATAGCTACCGTTAGTCCAGCAAGTATCTCAACTCTCAGTAGTGAAATAGAGAGCTGGTTACTAAGAGAATTATTTTGATAGCTCTCAGCTAATATCGAAATTGCCGTTTTTATCACTGGCTACCTCTTTAATGGTTTAAAAAAAATTTGTACCAACTAATATGGACTTTAGAGAAATATGTAAAGCCTGTTTTCTCTATTTAGATAGAATATAAAACTTTTGTTAGGACTGATTAAATCACTTGCCAGTTAAAAATACCCTCAATTGATAAGCTCGTTGACAAAAAAATCCTTTCTTCCCGGCTTCAAAAAGAGGAGAGTTTTCTACATTTTTGGAATGAAAAAGATTTATCAAAAGTCGATTATGTAAGAACACTGGTTACCGTAGCATCAGTTTCAAATAATCTTTCATGGATCTTTTTCTCTGCTTATCAATGTGCAGTTAGATATCATTTCAAGCAAAAAATAAGCGCAACTATTTCTCTAGCAGTCAGAGAAACCTCTGTTGCTCCGATTAAAACTTTTTTTGATAATAAAAAAAATATATTGTTACTAAGTGGCAAGAAGTCTTGGTTGGTGAGCACAAATGTGGACATGATCTTGTTGTATGTAAAGCTAGGGAAACCTATCGAGTTTCAACTAAACAACAATACGAGTTTTCTAAACTCAGTTTTGGTTTCGCTTTATAAAGAAAAATCCACAATTCGTGAGACGTTTGAGAAAGTAAAATTTCTAAGAAATTTGAATCAAGGCAGTTTAACATTGAAAAAAACAAAAATAACACCCGAGGATATTTTCTCTGGGAAAAATATTCACGGTTTCGGGGCCTCAGAACAATTTTTTGTTATGCTCTCCCTCGGAATATTTTTTGTTACCAAGGTCAATAACATAAAACATAAGAAGATGTTTTTTAAAGAAGTGAAAGCATTAATTATTGATTTCAACACACGTGATTCTCTTAAAATGATAGTAAGATTTCACAAAAAATCCTTGATAAAATTTATTGCTATTTTCGACAAACTACCAGAAAGAAGATCAATTATTAATTGGGATAATGATAAGTTAATCTTTTTGAAAATTCTCAGTTAAACCGCAAAGTTCAAAATTTAAACCTTTATTTCTCATAGTAATTATGTATAATTAAGGTAAATTTTTCTCTAGGAGGTACATATATGAAACTAAAAATATTTTTTACCATGGTTGTTTTTTGTTTAAGCTCTGCTTCTTTTGCTGGAGAAATGTTCAATCATTCATGTGACCCAAAGTCTGTATGGTTTGATAATAAAATTAGTAGTGCTGTGAAAACCGCTTCGCTTGATAGGGAAACGTTGCTTAAGGTAGACGAGCTATCAGTTCAGTGTCATTATGAGGTTCTAAATGGAACATCAACATATGAGACAGCAAAGTGCAAGAGAGCTCTTGAACTTGTAGGTGTTAATTAAGCTTTTTGCAAGATCAATTTTTCTCGTAATGGAGAGATTACCAATACTCTCCGTAAGGACGTAGTTCAACGCGAAACGACCATGTAGATTTGTCCTGCTTTACAACATTGAATATCTCTTTTGCTATATTTTTTGGGGAAGCAAAAAATTTATCGGGCTTATCTGGGGCAAGACGGGGGCGTGTTCTTGGGGTATCAATTAAGGCATCTATTATAATATATGCTACATGAATTCCCTTCGGCCCAAATTCTCTTGCCATAGATTCTGCGAGTATCTTTTGTGCTGATTTAGAAGCAGCAAAAAAACCCCAACCATCTTTTCCTCTTTCTGCAGCCGTATTACCAGTAACAATAATTGTGCCGCTCTCTCTTTCTAACATTGTTGGAAGAGCCATCTGAGACAAAACAAGCAGTGCGGTTGTGTTAACTCTAAAATTTTTTTCCAAATCTTCGTGGCTCAAATCAAGGATGGGTCCTCGCGTTCCTAGAGGGGCATTATGTATAACGACGTCGGCCGGGCCAAGATCCATTAGTATTTTATTTATTGTTTTTTTAAAATCTGCTATAATACCTACATCACATGGATAAGCAGTCGTATTGTTATACTTTTTTTCCAAATTTTTGAGATTTTCTTCAGTTCGGGCAATCATGGCGACATGGTAACCATTCTCTGAAAAGTAACGCGCGATTTCAGCACCTGTACCAGTTTCCGGTCCAACTCCTGTTAATATACATAATTTTTTATTCATCTGAATTAAACCGTCTATCCAGTTTTTCATGCCACGCTTTGACTTCTTCAAATTCATCAAAATTCATTTCAATACTAATGGCTCTCTGTACCACCTCATATCCTGTTATATCAGCAATACTTAATGTGTTGCCCGCAACATTTGTAGTTATTCTTAAATGTGTGTTTAATCTTTGAAATAATATTCTGCACGACTCGACTCCCCATTCTGCGATTTCTGGAAATTGTGGCAAGTCGTTCCGTGTACCCGACAAAACTTTGCCCTTGTACCTTTCATACTTATTTCTAATACCGTTCATAAGGGGTAAATATCCATCTATTTCAAGTCGCCTATTCCACATTTCTATAATTGCTCGTTCTTGAGAAGTTGTTCCAAATAGCTTTATGGATGCATTATTAATTTCCTCCAAAAATCTGCATATAGCCACACTTTCGGAAATTACTATTTCATTGTCTAATTCAAGAAAAGGAACGCAATGAAATGGATTAAGAGAATTGTAAGGCTCTTTAAATTGATCACCGTCTCTGACATTAAGTTGAACAGTAGGCACCTTTATTCCAGTTTCTTTAAGAAAAATAGCCACCCTATTTGAAGATGGTGCAAGATCGAATTGATAAAGTTTCATGAATTTTTCCTTATTTTTCTCAGACTAGATTAGTTCATATTATAAATTAAACAAACGCATAAATAAAAATTAAGTAATTTTGGTCGTATGTGGTCATGGGATAAAGGGTTTGGAATGTCATTAACTATAAATAATGACAGTGCGATAGGATTTGCATTGGTCGCATTGAGTCGTTCATCAAGTTTGATGAATGAGGCTATAGAACGTTTATCCAGTGGAAAGAGAATTAACAAGGCATCTGACGACCCTGCTGGAATTGACAAAGTAATGAGACTTAATGCAGAAATTCAAGGAATAAAGACCGCATCGAAAAATGCTGCTAATTGACAGTCTTTAGTATATAATTTTGGATACAAGTTTATCTGAAGTGCAATCTATTTTGTTAAAAATGAGTGAGCTGACTATCCAAGCTCTAAGTGATACTAATTCTGCCGCTGATAGATTGGCATTAGACTCTGAGTTATCGCAACTAGAGCTAGAAATTACTCGTATTGGAAGTACTACCTCTTTCGGAGACAAACCAGTATTTGATGGAAACACTCACTATCTTCAAATTGGACCTCGATCGGGTAACACGCTGGAAGTTCAAGCCTATACTCTGAGCGCATCTACACTAGGATTAACACAAGATTTAATGACGAGAAGTAATGCGGAGAACTATTTAGGTATCATTGAAACTGCGATAGAAGATATTAGCAAAAAAAGAGGTGCTGCTGGAGCATTGTCAAATAGACTGGATTTCATATCGTCCAACCTGGGCAATAGTAAAGTAAATATGATCAAATCGAGAAGTATTATCGAAGACGCAGATTTTGGAGCGGAGAGTATGAAATTGACAAAAGCAAAAATATTGGAACAGGTTGCAATAGCAATGATCGCACAGGCGAATGTAAGAATGCAATGGATACTAAAGCTTTTGGAAAATTGAAAAAAAATGTTACATAAAGTACATGAATTCAAATATAGAAAAAATAAGCACCTATCTTTTTGAGGCACATGAAGCCGGTGATAGATTTGTAAATCTTGAAAAAGATATGAAACCAAAAGATTTCGATGAAGCTTACGAAATTCAGAAGCAACTGCGGAAGAAGTTGTCCCGAGGGTCACTTGGAGGTTATAAAATTGCCCTATCTTCTAAAATACAACAAGACTTTCACAAAATCAGTCACCCAGTTTATGGCGGTGTATTTAAGAATGAGATTTTTAATAGTCCTAAGACAATAGTGCTAAAAAACTATCATAGAATGAGTGTCGAGTTTGAATTAGCCTTTGAACTTTCTGAACGCATTATAGATCCTGCCATCCAACGAAACCCAGAAAATATTGTTCACGATATATTAAATGTCATACCCGCTATCGAGCTAGTAGATGATAGAGGTGCAAATTATGATGGTCTGGAACCACTTTCTCTAGCCTCAGATAACGCTTGGTCTGGTGGACTAGTTTTAGGAGATCCAATAGATAATTGGACGGAAAAAAATTTTCTGGACATACAATCGACCTGTGAATGGAACAACGAACCACGGTTAACAACTGGTGTGCTTGACGCAAAGCCTTTTGAAAATCTGTGCTGGTTAATCAATGAACTACACTCGCGTAAAAATGAACTTAAACCCGGAATGATTATTATAACAGGAAGTGTCTTTAAAGTTAGACAAGCAAAAGTGGGGGATAAGATAAGCCATATTCTTTCTGATCATGGGAAAGTGAGCATTGAAGTAATTTAAGAAGTAACTGATTTATTTTGGAGATAATAAATGGAAAGCAACACGAAATTAAAAGATGAGCTAACTCAAAAGATCGGTGTTTTAACACGGCGCGAAACAGAAGCTAGGATCATAGCACCTTTTGTAGATGCCCTAATAAAAACCTTTGGTAAAGAAAAAATAACACCAATTTTGGAAAAAACAGTTATGGAGCTAGCTCGCGATCAAGGCTCATCTCTGGCAAAAGAATATGGCAATGATGTTTCTGCTTTTCTTGAAACGCTAAAGTTCTGGACACAGGATGGGGCGCTGGAAATAGACTTGCTTGAGAAGAATGACACAAAACTGGATTTCAATGTAACTAGGTGTAGGTATGCCGAAATGTACAAGGCGTTAGGTATACAAGACCTTGGTGCTGTTTTGTCCTGCAATAGAGATGCTGCAATGATTGAGGGATTCAATAAAGATGCAAGTCTTAATCGAGAAACTACTATTATGAGTGGAGGAAAATGCTGTACCTTTAGGTACACGTTTGAGAATTCCAGCGCGCAAGGGTAAGTTGTATTTGTTAAAAAGCTCTAAGAATTCTATATATAAAGTCTTCTGCCTTTTACTGATTTTAATTGCCCTATTTGCGTTTGGGAAACTCTATTTTACTGAAAAAAATTTGATGAGTGTCAGAGAGTTCGTTAACAAAACACCCGTTACTCTAACTTTCAAGGATAATATAAAAACCAAGGGCATAGTATTTTTAGCACATGGATTTGCCGGATCTACTAGTTTTATGAGACCAATGGCTGTAGCTATTGCAGAGGCTGGCTATTTAACAGTTCGTTTTGATTTTTTAGGACATGGACGTCATCCTCTACCGTACTCAGGAGATATTACTACGATTGACGGAGCGACGCAGAAATTTGTTAATCAAACGAATGAGATAATCTCTCATTATTTAATAAAATATAGCCCCAGCTTTTCAATGATCATTGGCCATTCAATGGCATCCGATATAATAATCAGGTCAGCCTCTTTGAATCCTAGTCTTAATAGCGCCGTAGCTATTTCAGCTTACACTGACGCTTTAAAAGCCAAAGAACCTAAAAATGTGCTTATTCTTAATGGTCAGTGGGAACCTCAATTGAGATCGAAATCCTTAGAAATTTTACAAAATATTGGAATTGATAATCCAAAAGAAGGAAGACTATATGGAACCCTTGATTCTAATACCATTAGAAAAGTGGATTTTATAGAGAACGCCGACCATGTAGGAGTTTTATATTCTGTTCGCACTCAGAGAGAGCTATTAGATTGGATTAATTTTCTAAAAAAAGATGAGCAAATATTTATTGGCAACAATATTGGAATATGGACAGGTATATTATTTTTTAGTATTTTTTTTCTTATTATATTACTAACCAAGTTTCTTCCTCAAAAAACCTTAGGGAAATATCAGTTTAGCTATATGCGGTTCTTTTCCATAAATATTATCGCTTGTGCACTCCCGCCACTTATATTGTATAACTTTACATTTAAATTTGTTGATTTTCCTGCCCACAATCATCTCATTAGTCAGATGATCCTAATATCCATAATTCTGTTTTTCAGCCTACCGCTTACCCAGTTTAAGGAATTAACGAAATCATTTAATTTTCCATTATTTGCCTTTTTATTTAGTTTGTTCTGTATTGTGTTTGGATCCATTTTGGATAACTACGTGAGCTCGTTTCTTTTGGCCAGAGTCAGAGTACCTTTGTTTTTCTCTTGCTTAATTGGAACTATCCCTTTGATGGTACTAATGCAAATGTATTATGATAATTATTCAAATGGTTGGATCGTAGGAAATATATTTAAATTGTTTCTAATAATCTCCTTATCAGCCTCAATCTTGTTAAATATTTCTCAACTGTTTATCGTGGGATACGCAATAATTCTATTTCTTACCTTTGCATTAGTATTTGGATTTTTAGCAAATATTATAGGTAGAAAGTACAATAATACCTTTTCGGCAGGCCTAGCTAATGGAATTGCACTAGCTTGGACATTTTCCACGGCACTACCATTGTACGTTAACTGAGTGGAGTCTAATTATGGTCTATATATATCTTCAACAGAGATAAATTAAAAATGACAGTTCTAATTTGTGGAGCAGGAATAGGTGGTTTGTGTTTAGGGCTATCCCTACAACAACTAGAAATACCATTTCAAATATTTGAGTCCTCAGTATCTATTGAACCCCTAGGAGTTGGAATAAACCTACAACCTAATGCCGTAAGGGAACTTTACGCATTAGGATTAAAAGACCCTTTGAAGGGGATTGGGGTACAAACCGAGGAATTTGGATTATTTTCAAAAAAAGGTTTGGAAATTTGGACTGAAGCACGGGGCTTAAAAGCAGGGTATAGCGTACCACAATTTTCTGTCCATAGAGGAGAACTCCAAAAGTTACTTTATGAGACTCTTATTGAACGCTCGAAAAAAAGCTATGTTAGTTTGGGTATTAGAGCTACTGGCTTCAAAAATTTATCCTCTTCAGTACAATTAAAATACTTCAATAAGAATACAAAAAAAAATGAAATCATTTATGGCAATATTCTCGTTGCTTGTGATGGAATAAATTCAAATATTCGGAAACAGTTATTCCCGGATGAAGGGGACCCTCTATGGAACGGAGCAATTTTATGGCGTGGACTAACAGCTGCTTCTCCGTTTAGGACTGGTGCTTCTATGGTGATGATTGGACATGATACGCAAAGGTTTGTTTCATACCCAATAAGTCAAAAAGACAGTTACGGGAATGCAAAAATAAACTGGATAGCGGAACTAAAATTTAATCCTGAAAAAATATATATGAAAAGTGACTGGAGTAAAAAGGTAGATAAATCAAAATTTATAGGTAGCTTTAAAGACTGGTCCTTTGAATGGATAAATCCTTTAAGCCTTATTTCAGAAACAAGCTCGATCTACGAGTATCCAATGGTTGACAGAGATCCATTAGAAAAATGGACGTTTGGAAGAACAACACTGTTAGGTGATGCTGCCCACCCAACATATCCAGTTGGATCAAATGGTGCCAGCCAAGCTATTATTGATGCTAGAAAACTTGCGTTTCATTTAAAAGTAAATGGACTTAATGAAATATCTTTATTGAGCTATGAAAAGGAGATGCTTCCCCTAACCGCCAAAATAACATTAGCAAATAGAAGTTCTGGTCCTGATGCTCTTCTACAAGTAGTTGAAGACCGATGTGGAGGAACTTTTAATAACATCCAGGAAATCATCAGCCAGAGCGAACTAAAAAATCACTCAGAAAAATATAAATCTGTTGCTGGTCTAAACATTGAGAGACTTAATAATGCAGATAGTATTTTGAGTTCATTGATTTAAACTTTGAATAAGAAATTTTCCATATTCACAATAGTCTGAATGCTCGGGTCTCTTGCTATTGTTCAAACATTCGCTAATTTCTTGCAAGGTTGGCTCTATCCAGGTGTCGTTAGTTTTGTAGTCAATTAAAGTAATCTTAAAATTCATAGATGCGGTAGTACTTGATAAAAAATCATAGTCACTAAACCTATCCCCATCGCAATATAGGAAATAGCCCACATCATCAACATGAAAGCCTTTTTTTCTTAAAACCCAGACATAGAGGTCCATTTGTCTTTTATAAGAAGCTTTCCAGGGATCATCCAATGTAATAGGCCCTTTGTCTGATTTTTGCGAAGTACTTTTATAATCAACTATATGCAAACAATTAGTGTTAATATTCAACCAAACGTCATCGAGACCACCACCAACTTTAAGATTTGTTTTAGGATCAACAAAGTTAAGCCTATCTTTTGCTCCAAAATGCAAGCTTTGCGTCCATAATTCAAAGTGTTCATGAGAAAAGGGAATGAGAAAGTCTCGTCCTTTGGCAACCAAAAATGGATGAGGCTCTCCAATTTCTCTGTATTTATCAAAATCTCTTTTAAGCAATATATCAGTAGCCTCATTTATATTGAACCCCGGAATAGAAGGAAACTTTATACCCTCCACTTGTTCCATATAAAAACAAGCTTTACATCTGACAAAGTTTTCAATTCTGCTTCTACTTAGTTCATAGGGCTCAATCTTATTTTTATCAAATTTCCCACGATGCCTTGCCATATTAATCCCCTCTTATTAATTCGATACTAGAGTTTAATTTAATTTCCTTGCCAACAAGAAAAGGAAATCCATCGGCGCCAAAATCGTATCTGTTAATAGAGGACATTATTTTAAACATAAGAGTTTTTGCATTTTTTCTGTATTTGTCTTTGGTAAAAACCATAATAACAATATTTTTCTGCACACCTTTGAGTTTTAGTAGGCCACTTACTCGATATCCCTTATCATTTTTAGAAATGCTAGTGCTTTTAAACTCCATAAACGGATATTTGTTTGCATTTAAGACACTTTGTCCCAACATGGCGCTGGTAGCCAAAGGAAAGCCTGCGGTACTTTTTCTAATATCTACTTTAATATAAAACTTAGATTGCTGTTCTTCGGTAAAATCGATAGCGAAATAAGATGTGTCTAAATGAAACTTACCATATAAAGGAACGCCACTCACAAAATAGGTAAATTTAAGTGCTTTTGAATTTGCAATTGTATATCTTTCACTTGCAAAAAGGTTATTTACAAATAAAGGAAACGCAAAAAAAATTAATATAATTTCAAACCGCAATAAATTTTTTAAATTCATTAATAGACCTTTGATCAGAAGAAAGTATGTTTTAATATATAACTATGGAGCAATTATTTAAAGAACTCACGTTTTCGAACGGTGTGAAATCAAAAAATAAATTTCTGCTTGCACCGCTCACCAATATGCAAAGTCCTGACCAAGGGAGAATTTCTGATGATGAGTTTATTTGGCTTACAAAAAGGGCTGAAGGAGGTTTTGGGATTATAATGACTTGCGCCATGCCAGTGTTAAAATCTGGAATTGGTTGGAAAGGACAACTTGGCATATATGATCCTAAACATGAAGATGGCCACTATCGTTTAAATGAGAGATTGCATAACTTAGAGGCTCTTTCCATAGCACAAATTTTCCATGCAGGAATAAGGGCAGACATTAATTATTCAGGCGATAAAATAGGTCCAAGTATGAATTCAGAAAAGTCTGCGAGAGAGATGTCGATAGCAGAAATTGAAGAAATGAAAGGGGCTTTTGTAGAATGTGCCATTAGAGCACACCAATGTAACTATGATGGCATAGAACTGCATGCTGCTCACGGTTATCTAATTGGTCAATTTCTTTCTAAAAAGTTCAATAAAAGAGAAGACGAGTATGGAGGTTCTTTCAAAAATAGAGCCAAGTTTCTAATTGATATTATCGAGGAAATTAAAGAAAAGACTTCCTCGAACTTTCTGATCGGTGTGAGGATTTCTCCGGAAAGGTTTGGTTTAGATACTAACGAAATGATAACACTGTATGAAACGCTTTGTGGAAATAATAATATTCATTTTATCGATATTTCACTCTGGGATTCATTTAAATTGGTCGATGATGGACCTTTCACAGGTGAGAGCTTGTTAAAGCTATTTACGACTATCGACAGAGGTTCAAAGTTATTAACCGTAGCAGGAAAGATTTTTTCTTATGAAGATATAAAAATTTTACAAAATAATAATGTCGACTTTTTCTGTTTAGGGAGAGCTGCAATTTTAGATCATCAATTTCCAAACCGCCTCAAGGCTGAAGGATCAAACTTTCAGCCCTACTCTGCTCCTGTTACAAGGGATCATCTTTTGAAAGAAGGTTTATCAGAAACATTTGTCAACTATATGGCTACTTGGAAAAATTTTGTAAGTGATTCAGCATGAACTACGACCCATCTGATCCAAAAACTTTGGCTAATCCATATCCCCATTTCTTGGCACTTAGAAATGAAGATCCTATACACTGGCACTCGGAATTGAAATCATGGATAATTACCAGATACGACGACGTTAGATCTATACTTTCCAGTGATAATATTACTGTTGATAGGTTAAATAACTTTTATAGTAAACTCCCTACCAAGGAAGCAAAGCTATTAGAAGAAATTGTAAAATATTTAAATCTATGGGCTGCATTCAGAAATCCCCCTGATCATACCAGAATGAGAAAGATAATGATGGTTGCGTTCACAAGAAAATCCATTAACGAAATGCAGCCTAAAATAAGTGCTATAACAGATGCCACATTATCCAAACTAAAAAATATGAGGGAAATTGACTTAGTTAATCATTATGCTTCTCCCATTCCTGCCCTTACTATAATGCACCTACTAGGCGTTCCAATAGACATGCTAGACGAATTTAAATCATGGTCGGATGATATGTCAAAATTTATTGGTGGCTCTAGAAATGATAAGCATAAGTATGAGAAAGCGTCTCGCGGATGTAGAAAAATGGTTTCTTTCTTTAGGGAGATTATTGAAGGGCGGAGAGTAAATCCTTCAGAGGGTTTTCTAATGGACTTGATAAATGCATCTGTTGAAAACGATAAGTTTTCTGATGATGAGTTGATTGCGACTTGCATGTTAATTTTATTTGCTGGTCATGAAACCACTACCAATCTTATATCAAACGGTATTCTTACTCTGATTAAAAATCCATCAGAACTATCAAAACTTCTTAAAAACCCTGATCTACTTGATCTTACCATAGAAGAAATAATGAGATTTGACGGGCCAACTAACTCACTCGTAAGAAATGTGGAAAAAGAACATGAGCTTCATAATAAAACACTCAAAAAAGGTGATAGGGTGTTTGCGATGGTTTCTAGTGCAAACAGAGACGAAAATATCTTTGACAAACCAGATGTTTTTAAAATTGATCGTTCGCCGAACAGGCATTTAACATTTGGGTATGGTCCTCATCTTTGTATTGGTGCTGCCCTCGCCAGAGAGGAAGGACGTATTGCTATATTAAATTTCTTTAAGCAATTTCCAACAACTAGGCTGAAAGCAGAGAATTCCTTTGAATGGATTGATGCCATGGTACCCCGTGGCCTAAAAAAGTTGGACGTTAATTTGACCTAAAAAAGGAGGATAAATTGGAAGCCTATATCATTGCCACCGCGTGCACCAAATTTGAGAAAAAAACAGATCAGACATTTAAAAGCCTTACAGAGGAGGTTTATCGCGACTTACTAAAATCAGCTAAAGTAGAAGATGGTAATATGATTGGACAAGCATGGTTTGGTAATTGCGGGATGGGGACCTTCGGACAAAATAATATTAGAGGTCAAGTTTGCTTTACTCCTCTGGTACAAAAAAAGCTATTCCCTGAAAGAGTTGGTATTATCAATGTAGAAGGAGGTTGCGCTACCGGGTCAATGGCATTCCATGGAGCATGGAAAGATGTTATTTCTGGAGCAGAGAAGGTATCTTTAGCGATAGGTGTTGAGAAAATATACCAGCCAAATCAACCGGAGAAAATTCAAGAAATATATGACGGAGGCATTGATCAATTCGATAGGAATGAGTGGTTGGACTTTTATGAAGCAATTGGCGATCAACTTGGGAAACCGTTTGACCCAAGAAATAAAAAAGGGACGATTTTTATGGATACTTATGGTCTTCAGGCACTCTGGCATATGAAGGCCTATGGAACCACTCAAAGGCAAATTGCTTTTGCTGCCTCGAAAAATCATTTTCATGGTTCATTAAATGAAAAAGCTCAATATCAATTTAAAGTAAGCGTAGAGGACGTTTTAGAAGATAAAGAAATTTCATATCCACTAACAAGGGCCATGTGTGCGCCTATTGGAGATGGAGCAGCGGCAGCTCTTATTTGTTCTGAAAAAGGTCTAAAACACTTTCCAACAGAAATTCAACAATCAGCTATAAAAATTAAGGCAAGTGTACTATCTGGAGGAAAGTACCGAACCCCTCAAGAAACAGGATTATCCAGAGTGGCTGCAAAAAAGGCCTACGCGCAAGCTGAGCTAGAACCAAAAGATATTAATTTTGTCGAAGTCCATGACGCAACTTCGTTTTGTGAAATATATCAGCTTGAAATGCTTGGTTTTTGTGAGATTGGTTCAGGAGGAAAATTTGTTGAGGAAGGTCATACTCAGCTTGGCGGCAAATTACCCGTTAATTTATCGGGAGGATTGGTGTCGAAGGGCCATCCTGTAGGTGCAACTGGATTATCTATGATACATGAACTAGCTGTGCAGCTAAAGGGAGAAGCAGGAAAAAGGCAAAGCGAAAGAAATAAGATTGGGCTTGCAGAAAATGGTGGAGGCGTAATTGGCTTTGAAGAGGCTGCGTGTTCTGTAATAATTTTAGAAGGCTCTCACTGAGACCAGTAAGGCTCTCTTAGAACTCTTTTCAAGACTTTTCCCAATGCATTTCTAGGAAACTCCTCCCTAGTTTCAACCTGATATAATCTCTGATGTTTGGCCAACTTTTCGTTTGACCACTTTTTAATTTCATCGCAATCTATTTCTACCCCATCGTTAGGAATAATAAGTGCGACGCACGTTTCCCCCCATTTTTCATGAGGAACACCAATGACTGTTACGTCAATAATATCTGGATGCTTGCCAACTACCTCTTCAATGTCTACCGGAAATACGTTGAGGCCTCCAGATATTATCATATCTTTTTTCCTATCAAGGATGGTTAAAAACCCATCTTCATCCAAGCTACCAATATCTCCAGATTTTATAAAGCTTCTACCCCTATTGTCAGTCCATATAAGGCTATTTGTAAGTTCAACTTCACTGTAGTATTCCTTCATCATTCCGGCTCCATAACCCGCTATTTCCCCAGCCACATTTGGAGAACACTCAATACCTTTTTCATCAATAATTTTTATTTCAAACCCTAAGACTGGAGTGCCAACAGAACCAAATTTTTTCTTCAGATCACGAGGTTTTAACATAGTTGCAAATCCCTCAGAAAATCCATACAGTTCGAATAGGTTTTCACTCATACTAGTTAAAATATTTTCTCTTACATCAAGCCTTAGTGGAGACCCTGCTGACAAGATAGTCTTTAAAGAACTAAAATTATCTTTTTCCAGGTTTTCTAAAGATAAGATTGCACTAAATTGTGGCGGAACAAGAAACGTATGTGTTATCCTTTCTCTGTGTACCAAATCTACAAAAGCTTTCGGATCAAAACCAGTCATAACATAAAGAGTGCCTCCAACAAATAATGTGGGAAGCATCATTAGCCATGTGCCGTTTGAATAGAGTGCTGTTGTCGTGAGAGACTTGCATTCTGAATTGAATGACATTTCGATCGCATTAGATGTTGCCCAATGACTTCTCGCCCTATGCGTTTGAACTATGCCTTTTGGAACACCAGTTGTTCCTGATGAATAAATAATATTAAAATTATCGTCCGGCTTACAATTATATTCGAAACCATAGTCTTTTTCTTCACAAGAAATTTTTTCCCAACAGTCTAACTCGCCGCCTAAAAATAGTAACTTACCTTCATCAATATTTTTAAATTGTGATAAATCTGAGGTAACTAAATTTAAAAGTTCATTATCTACTATAAATAATTTTGCATCGCTATTATTTACCAAAACAGTTATTTGTTCTTTAGTTAAAAGGCCAGAAAGAGGTACAACACAAGCTCCCATTTTCACTATACCAAAAATTAGCTCAAGTATTTCGGGCCTATTATCTACTAAGAGCGCTACATTATCTCCCTTATTAACACCTATTTTCTTTAAAAAATTTGCAACCTTATTAATATTTTGTTTAAGATCACGCCACAGCCTAGTTATTTCACCACAACATATGGCTGGCTTTTCAGGTTGATAGGTACCATGGGTCTCAATTACATTTAAAATATCGAAATGGGTATTATCAATCATGCTTAAGACTCCGATTTTATTATTAAAAGCATTATCTATTATTTATTATAGGCTTTATGATAATAGCGAATTAAAAATTAAAGAAATCAATAAATGATAAAATTATTTATCTTCAGCATTTTTTTGCTTTTTGCCTGTAGTAGTTTTGTTCAAGGGTTTTCAACCACCGCAAGGACAGCTCTAGTTGTTGATAACACTACTAGTGAGATTTTACTTTCTAAAGACATTGAACGCCTGATTCCTCCTGCGTCAATGTCAAAGTTGATGACACTATTTATGGTGTTTGAAAGTTTGGAGGAAGGAAAAATAGAGATGGATGATACCTTTAAAGTATCACGAAAAGCTTGGAAAAAAGGTGGGTCTAAGATGTTCCTTCGAGAAGGTGAGAACGTCACAATTGAAAATCTAATAAAAGGGGTTATCATCCAATCAGGAAATGATGCGTGTATCGTTTTGGCGGAGGGGATAGCTGGAACAGAAGAAAATTTTGCAGAACTAATGACTATAAGAGCAAAAGAAATAGGGCTGACAAACTCCAATTTTAAAAATTCTACCGGATGGCCTGATCCTGAACACCAAATGACCTCAAAGGATCTTGTTACTCTAGCAAATAAAATAAGGGAAGAATATCCTTCCTATTACAAAATATTCAATGATCTGGAGTTTACCTGGGATGGGATTACTCAAAAAAATAGAAATCCCTTACTTTACATGAACCTAGGCGCTGATGGATTGAAGACTGGATATACCGAGGAAGCTGGTTATGGGCTAATCGCTTCAGCAAAACAAAACGGGAGACGAATAACTTTTGTTATTACCGGCCTTAAATCAATGGGACAAAGAGCCCGTGAAGCAAAGGGAATAACGACGTGGGCCTTCAAAAAATTTAAACTGAAAACTTTTTTTCAAAAGAGCTCCACTATTTTAGAAGCTCCAGTTTGGAGAGGTGAAAAAGAAACAGTAAAGATATCTGCAACAAATGATGTTCAAATACTTATTTCTAATGATTCAAAAGAAAAAATTAAAATGCATGTTGTCTTAAAAGAACCATTAATAGCTCCCTTGAAGAAAGGACAAAAAATAAATGGTCAATTAATAATTGAAACGGCTCCACTAATCAAAACTAGTATTGAGAAAAAACAGATATTTTTTCCCATAGAGGTTAGCGAAGATTTAGATAGAGGAGGCTTGGCAAACAAACTAACAACTAATTTGAATACTTTGAAATCAAATCTTTTCTCTCTTTTTGGAACTAACTAATGAAAGGCTTGTTTATTAGTTTTGAAGGGATTGATGGTTGTGGAAAATCAACTCAAATAAATCTTCTCGCAAAATACTTTGCTGGACAGAAGAGACCTTTTGTTAAAACAGAGGAACCTGGAGGAACCGCAGGATCGAATGAAATAAGGAAAATGCTTCTTAAAGAGAATAATTTTCAATGGTCAGTTGAAACAGAAACTTTGCTTTTCATGGCCGCCAGGAATGATCACGTTGAAAAAGTTATTAAGCCGGCCATCAAAGAAAATAAAATTGTTATTTGTGATCGATTTATGGATAGTACTTTAGTTTATCAAGGAATGCGAAGCGATAAGGCTAAAATATTGAGCCTAAGTTTATTTAAGCTAATAGGAACTTATCCAGACATTACATTTCTTATTGATATGGACCCTGAAATTGCTTTAAACCGAGCACTAAGCAGGAAAACTGATGAAGACAGATTTGAAAACTATGGGATTAACTTTCAATACAAATTGCGAAAAAAATTTTTGGATATTGCAAAAAAAAATAATAAAAGAATAAAAATAATTGATGGGAACCAACGTCCGGAAACTATAACTTCTCAAATAATTGAAAACATAAATGGACTAGTTCAGTAATATGATAGATGAAAAAAATCGTTCTGTTGAAGTATCATCAGATATTTTAGATCCTTTTCTTTTTGGGCATTTGGAACAGATAACTTTCATATTACGTTCAATAAAAACCAACAAAATTCCTAACGCGTGGCTTTTTCATGGACCTCTAGGAATTGGAAAAGCCTCTTTAGCATTAAACATAGCGAAGATATTATCAAATATTGATTTTTCAAACACGGAGTGCGTGAGTGCCATTTCTGAAAGTGATTTAAGAAACCCTAAAACATCTTTTAATTTTAATAATGTTTTTCACTGCAAAAGAAAATGGGATGATAAAAAGAAAGCTTTTCAAAAGTATATTTCTATTGATGATATCAGAGATCTTAATAAAAGATTTTCTTTATCCTCAACCGATCACTCTTACAAAGTTTGTGTAATAGATACAACGGAAGACCTTAATCTGTCTGCTTCAAATTCGCTCTTAAAGATACTTGAGGAGCCCCCAAAAAACACACTTTTCATTTTAGTATCAAATAATCAGCAAGCTATTTTGCCAACAATTCTATCCAGATGCCAAAAGGTAAGCTTCAAAAAGTTGGAGGAACAAGATCTTCTACAAATATGCGCAGAGTATTTCAAAAAAAACCCGTTTAGTAATTTAGAAGAGACAAATTTACTATCTTATTGTGAAGGCTCAGCAGGAAAGCTTCTAAATTTTCTGGACGAAGACTATATTAGTTTTTTTAATAATATGAAAACGTTATTATCAAATCTTCCAAATCTAAATAGAAGACAAATGATAACATTATTAGCAAAAAACAAAGAATACCTTTATAGCAATGATCCAGATAAGTCTGCATTTGGAATCATTTTACGTTTTATAGGTTCTATTGCAAAGCAAGAAATCAATTTAAGAATAAACACGAGCATAAAACCACCAAATACTGCCCTAATCGCAGCTCACTTGTATTCACAAATTTCACTTTTGAGACACCACTCAATCGAGTATAATCTCGATATGAAGAAAGTTGTCTTTCTTGCCTTAAATATAATAGAAATAGCCTTTGAAAAATACAAAAGATAATAAATCAGCTTTAATCGACAGCCATTGCCATTTGGACTTCAAAAAATTAAATGATGATCTTTTAGGTATATTAAGTAGGGCAAAGTCTGAGGGTGTAACAAAAATGTTGACCATCGGGACAAATTTTAAAGAAATAAGCCAAACTATTTCCATAAGTGAAAGATTTGAAGAGATCTTTTTCGCTACCGGGGTTCATCCTAATCAACCATCTGAAAACTTAATATTTAAAAGTAGAGACTTATTGAAGATTTGTGAACATAGAAAAATGATAGGAATTGGTGAGACGGGTTTAGATTTCCATTATTCATTACATAGTAAAAAAGAACAAATTAATTCACTAATTCAACATATAGAAATCGCTAAGGAAGCAGATTTACCAGTTATAATTCACGCGAGAAATGCGGATACAGAGATAAGCAAAATTCTTTACCAGCAATACCGTAAAAGTTCTTTTTCGTGTGTTATGCATTGCTTTTCTTCAAGTGCTTATCTTGCAGAGAAGGCTATTGAGATGGGGTTTTTTCTGTCAATGTCAGGGATAATTACATTTAAAAATTCTCAAAACCTCAGAGACATATTCTCTAAAGTTCCATTAGACAGACTTTTAGTGGAAACAGACAGTCCCTATCTTGCTCCAGAACCACATCGAGGAAAATCCAACGAACCCGCTTTTGTATCCTTTATTGCTCAAAAGGGTGCCGAAATTTTAAATGTTGATGAAGATGTTTTCAGGAACCAGACCACAAAAAATTTTTTTTCTCTTTTCAAGAAAGCAATTTAACCATGCTTTTTAAGTTTAAAATTTTGGGCTGTGGTTCATCAGGGGGAGTTCCTAGAGTTGGCTTCGGGTGGGGTAAGTGTGATCCTAAAAACAAAAAAAACAGACGATTAAGATGCTCTTTACTTGTAGAAAGAATCTCCAAGTCAGAGAAAACAACCGTGTTGATAGATACGGGACCAGATGTGAGAGAACAACTTTTAACTGCAAATGTTATTGATTTAGACGCTGTTATATATACCCACGCACATGCTGATCATGTTCATGGTATAGACGACTTAAGGACATTAGCTTACAAAAAGAAATCAAAAATTCCTTTATGGGCAGATAAAGCAACCCAAGAAAGGCTATTACAAGGTTTCTCATATATTTTTAAAACACCAAAAAAAAGCAAATATCCTTCGATCTGTGAATTAAATTTAATTGGATCAGCAGATGTAAAAATCCAAGGTGCTGGGGGGGAAATTAATTTTCAACCAATATCAGTTAACCATGGAGATATAGACTCACTCGGTTTTAAAATAAATAATCTCGCATACATCCCAGACGTGCTTGATATTCCACCATCTAGTTGGAAAAAGTTACAGGATCTGGATATACTAATAATAGACGCTCTTCGAAGGGATCCTCACCCTAGTCACACACATCTAGAGAAAACACTTTTCTGGCTTAAAAAGCTGAAGCCAAAGCGAGCTATCTTAACAAACTTGCATAATGATCTTGACTATTCTGAGCTAAAGAAAGAACTTCCAGAAAATGTCGAACCTGCATTTGATGGTCTTGCGATAACCATTAAATAATGCTTTTCAAAATCACTATTGTAGTTCTCCCAGTTTTTGTACTAATAGCCATAGGCTTTTTTTCTTCTTACCTACATTTATTGAATCGGCAGTTAGTTGATGGTCTTACAAAATTTTGTCAAGATTTTGGAATTCCATTTCTTTTGTTTTTCAATCTGGCAATTTTAGATCTAACTAGTGCTTTTAATACTGAACTCTTATTTTTTTTTTATATCTCAATGATCTTCTCATTTATTATCATAAGTTGCGTTTCATTTTTTATATTTAACCAGCCCTATGAAAATTCGATTATACTCGGATTTTGTGCAATGTTTTCTAATGGCGTGCTTTTGGGGCTTCCCATTTGCGAGCTAGCATTTGGAACAAACAGTCTCTTTGTTAATTATACTATAATTATTGGTCACGCACCATTGTGCTATTTAGTAGGAATTACCTTTATAGAACTAGCAAAAATTGAAAACACCTCTTATCTAATAGGAGTAACAAGATCTTTAAAGGCAATTTTATTGAACAACCTAACAATAGGAATATTATTAGGCATAGGCTTCAGTTTATTTAAATTTGAATTTTCAGAACCTACGGAGGAACTCCTTGAATTAGGCACGAGTTGGATTATACCAATTTCACTTTTTACGATGGGAGGCGTTTTATATCATTATAGGGTATCAAAAAACTATAAAATACCTGCTACAATAATCTCTACATCCCTATTAATCCAACCTGCTGTGGTTTATTTATTAGGCTCCCAGTTTTCAAATATTGAAATAGACTATTTAAGGAACGCAGTGATCATGGCTGCAATGGCTCCTGGCTTAAATGCATATTTTTTTGCAAACATGTATGGCGAATGCAAAGATATTGTTGCTACCACTATACTGACATCTACCGTGCTTACGGTATTTTCTTCTACTTTATGGATCTATTTTTTGTATTAAACTATTGACCGTAATGAGTATTGAAGCTCTCTTGGCATAGTTTATAAGCAATACCTTCTTTGTTCATACCGCCAGTTCTGTGGCAGTGCATTGCAACTGCGGCGTCTTTATTTCCACTGACGAAATCTTGTGGTTTTTTGTAGAGTTTTGGGCCTCCACACGACATGCAAAGACAAAATACAAAAAACAATATTGGAATTTTTTTCATCTCATTACCTATTCTCTACTGCATAAGTCATACACTCTTTAAACTTTTTTTCAATACATTTTCTAGATAGATGCTCAGCTCTCTTAATTTGTTCTAAGGACATTTTTGTTTCTAACTCAGTTCTCAATTGGATGCTTCTACTTATACTAGCAATGTCTCTCGAGAGAAACGTTGACAAGTTACAACTAACATGCGCAAGAGTTAAATCTTTCTCTACACCCCGTCCTAAAATAAAATTTGTAGCTAATGCTAAGTGCGCCTCGGGGTTTCCTAACTGAGCGGATTTTGAAAACCAAAAATGACTTTCTTTAAATTTTCCAAACTCTTCTTGCAATAAAGAGGCAAGTCTAAATTGCGCAATATCACTTTGATTAAATGATGCCTGTGAATACCAGTAAAGTGCTTTCTCCTTATCGATACTAGTTCCCTCGCCCTTTTCATATTTAAGCCCAACGTTGATTTGGGCTTGAATATGGCCAGATGACGCAGCCTTTTTAAAAAAAAATAATGCCTCTTTGTCATTTTGCAAGATTCCATCATATAGAAACCCCAATAAAAAATCAGCCTCTCTACTGCCAACTTCAGAGGCTGATTTCCAACTCTGCAAAGCATCAGCATAGTTTCCTTTATCATAAAAATGTAGTCCCTCTCTTATAAGACCACTCGGCGAGTCCCCTATAACCAAACTACTATAAAAAAATAACAAAATAGACAAAGAGAGGATTGTTGATTTTGAAAAATCACTTTTTGTTTTTTTCTTTAGCAGCAATTCAATGTCTCCTTTTTTGGATCTTTATAGTTATACAACGATTGTCGTTTAAAGCACGTTTAATTCATTCATCATTTTTTAATGTTTTCCATATATTCTGTGGAAAACCCTGTGAATTAGTAAGAAAACCTTTTACTAAACCTCTATTCAATAATAGGTTCGACCGATATGCCTAAAACTTAGGCAGCTTAAAGAAATAACTCTTGAAAAAGATAAATATTTTTGTACATATGCAGAATTATCGTTGGACAAAAAAATGATAAAGGATTCAGAACACGAAGAGCTTAGCGAAACAGTAGATAGCAGTAAAATGCATACTGGGAGACTGGCAATGGAGTTAGCAGCAGAAAAAAAGCGTTTGGCACAAGAGCTTGAAGAATTTCAAGGCGAATATGATGATATTAAACCTCTGACACCATCAGAAACCTGAAATTGGTATGTAAAAGGGGCTCGATGATATTAGGTGTCTTAGGTGTTTTTCTTATATCTTCAGAAATATACCTATTTGGCCAATTAGCCTACCTAATAAGCGCAGTTGGCTGGATTTATGTAGGTATGCAGTGGGGAAATAGAGCTATAATGATAGGTTCTGCTATAAGCGGTACTGCTGTAGCCATGTTTTTAATTGAAAACCCAACGCTTTTTGACCAATTATTCAATTAAAAAATAATATGACTACTCAAGCTAAAAAGACTTTAAAAGATTATTTATCTTTTTAAAGGAGTCACTCGCTAAATGTAAAGGTCGCCCTGCTAATAAACCGCCATCTACGACGAAGTCTTGACCAGTTACGAACGTACTCTCATCACTTGCAAGGTATATAGCCAAGTTAGCGATATCTTCTGGTAATCCTGCTCTAGATATTGGTTGGAAGTCATTAAAAGCGTCACTTGATTTAAGATGATCATCACTAAATGAAAGTTTTTCACCCTTTAATTTCTGACCCACACCAAATATTTCTGTTACTATTGCTCCTGGAGAAATTGAATTTACCCGTACATTATATCTTGCTAATTCAAGAGAAATGACTTTGCTAAAGTGTATTACTCCCGCTTTGGCAGCCGAATAGACAGAGCCACCACAACCACCCCAATGGCCCGCAATACTCGCTGTGTTCACTATGCTTCCGTTGTTCTGCCTACTCATAATTCTTGTCACTTCTCTGGTCCCAATAATGACGCTAGTCAGAAGAAGATCGAGACTATGTTTAATTTTATCGTAAGAAATATCTTCGATATTTCTAACAAAATCTGGTGCGCCCGCATTATTGAACATAGCATCAATTTTTCCGTAGTGACTAGATACTTTTTCAACGAGTGTGCAGATCTGATCTTCGTATAATACGTCACACTTGATAAACCGGCACCTCTTTCCTAGCTGCGTTACTATTTTTTTTCCTTCATCTTCTCTCCTACCTGAAATCACCACTTCAGCTCCTTGAGAAATTGAATATTTTGCTATTTCAAGCCCAATGCCGCTTGTTGCTCCTGTAATAACAACCACTTTATCCAGTAATCTTTTTGCCATGACCAATCCTATCCTTTACATTACTTGTTTATTGAAGATATTTCTTTTCTTTCATGAATATTTTAATTCTCTCTATACCATTTAATATCTCGGGTGTGCTTCTAGCATAAGATAACCTAATCTTTGACTTTCCATTCATTGGATCAAAATCTATCCCAGGTGTTATAGCTACCCCTCCAACGTCTAACATTTTTTTTACAAAATCATAGCTATCAGACGAAAATTCACTTATATCTATGTATAAATAAAATGCGCCATCTGGAGGTGCTATATTATTAAAACCAAGTTCAGGTAACGCTTTTAATAAATTCTCTCTATTCTCTCTGTAAGTTACGAGGTTTTTTTCTAATTCCACTTTACCCTCAAACGCTCCAATTGCTAAAATTTGACTGGCGTGAGAAGCGCATATAAACATATTTTGCTGTATTCTTTCAACTATCCTCACATGTTCTTTAGGCACAATAATCCAACCTATTCTCCAGCCTGTCATAGAAAAATATTTTGAAAAGGAGTTTATGATATAGCAGTTATCACTAAACTCTAAGACAGTTGAAGGCTGCGAATTATATTGTATACCGTGGTATATTTCATCACTTATTAGTGAAATCTTTCTATCTGCACAATAATTCACTAAAGCCTCTAAAGGCTCTCTATCAATCATAGAGCCGGTAGGATTTCCTGGTGAGGCAATTAATAAGCCATTAATATTATAACGGCTTAGATCACTCGGAGTTGGTTGAAATTTATTTTTTTCAGTAGTGTTTATAAGTACCGGATCTAAATTGAGAGTTTTCATAATTTGCCGATAACTGGGATAGCCTGGATTAGCTAACCCCACTTTGTCAAGCTTGTCAAAGAGTGCAGTGAAAGCAAGGATAAAACCTGCCGATGAACCACCAGTTATTATAATCCTGTTCCAATCGACATCCAGTCCATACCAATCGCCATATAATTCAGCAATTTTTTTTCTTAAATCAGGTAGCCCCAGTGCTACTGTATAACCCATTGGATTATTTTCCAAAGCTTTCTTTAAGAAATCCTTGGCGGCTTCTGGCGCTGAGGTTCCTGGCTGCCCAACTTCCATATGAACCACTGTTTGTCCCCTTTGTTCAATTGAATTAGCTCTTTCCATGATATCCATCACAATAAAGGGACTAATTATACTTCTCTGGGAACTTTTCATATTCGTTGATTATTAAAAACTTTCAGTCTTGTCATAGTGTACTATTTAATGCATTCACTCTTTGAGTAATTCACAGTTTTCTAGGCCAACTGCCATACAAGCTTCAGCGAGTTCCTTCGATTTATTAATATTAGCCTCAGAAATACCAAACTCATCTTCAATAATTAAATGATACCCTACATCAACTTTATTATCGATTAAAGCTGCGAGATAAAAAAAAGTATGTGCAGCAACTAAGTCATTTTTTACCTTTTCGTTGTAAGCATAGAGATTCCCTAAAAATTCAAGCGCTGGGGAATACCCAGATTTTGCAGACAACATTAAGTAGCTGACCCCTCCAATAATGTCAGTCTCAACAGTCTGATCTATAGGTGAAATAAGCATATTACCTATAAAATATGTAGCAAATTTATTACCTCTTTGTGCTAGGGGAAGTAATACTTCATAAGTTTCCAAATGACTCTTTGCGTAAAAAAGGGATATGATGTCCTCTTCATTCATAATGCAATCGTTTTTACTAACTCTCCGAGGAGTTGTGGTTTTTGGCTATGGTTTTCTCTCTACTTCCTCTTGGATCAATCCAACCGATGTTACCATCCTTCCTATAGTAAACTAAGTTTAATCCTGAATGCGAAGCATTTCTGAAAAATATGCAACTTTCATTTTCTAATTCTAGACGAATAACAGCTTGTTCTACTGTCATTTCCTCTATCTTATAAGATAATTCTGCAATCACAGGCATACTATCTCCTTCGTTACCATCTATCTCGTCTTCATCTAAATTCAAAACACTTTGATAAATCCTTAATGGTTCATCAGTTGATGAAATATTTTTACTTTCGAAATTCCTGTGACTTTTCATCTTTCTATGATAACGCCTCAGTTTTTTTTCTATATGATCTAAGGCATCCTCATAACTGGTATTTGCATCCTTTCCTCTGCCAGTTGCATCTAATTCAATCTTGTTCTTGAGATATACTTTCAACTTAGCTTTAAAGTTTCCAATTCTTTTTTCTAAAGTTATATGTGTACTTACGGCATCATATGAATATTTGTTCAGAACTTCGCCTATCCTAGCACTACTGTAGGCTTGAAACGACTCTCCAAGTTCAATATTTTTACCGACTATTTTTATATTCAAATTTAACTCACGCTCCTAACTTTTATTATATATCAATTGATAAAAAAAAATAGCGTTTGTTAAAAATCTGACGGTGACGTATACCATGTATACAATATTACTATTCTGATATTCATTAATAATTTCTCTTTATTTTGGTATTGAAATGGTAAATAAAGAGCTTAAAATCGGCTTCACAAAAAATGAAAATCAACATAGACACAATAATTCACGCTAGCAAGGAATTGATAGGTAATATAATTAGAACACCTACTATTCGATCCCAATATTTAAGTGGTGAAATCAATGGAGAGGTTTTTCTTAAACTAGAAAACCTTCAATATACATCTTCTTTCAAAGTTAGAGGGGCTTACACTTCCATAACACGTTTAAAAGAAGAGCAAAAAAAAATGGGTATTATTGCTATGTCTGCGGGTAACCATGCCCAAGCTGTAGCTTGGTGGGCAAAAAAAGAACGCGTCAACGCCACAATTGTTATGCCAGAGCATGCTCCTTTATTCAAAGTAATGAAAACAAAAAGTTTAGGTGCAGACGTTATCCTGAGGGGACGCACTTTAAGTGAGTCTCAAACTTATGTTTCTGAACTGGTAAATGATAAAAAATTGACCCTTATACATCCATATGACGATCCTCACGTCGTAATTGGACAGGGCACCCTCGGATTAGAGTTTATGGAAGATATCAAAGATTTAGACCTAATTGTCATTCCTATTGGAGGGGGTGGATTGATATCAGGCATATCAATAGTGGCCAAGGCTCTTAACCCCAACATAAAAGTATATGGAGTGCAAACTGAAAAATTCCCCTCTATGTATAATGTGCTCCACAAGAAGGATCTTGAAATTTTGGGGGATACCTTGGCTGATGGTATAGCTGTGAAAAGGCCTGGGGAAATTACTTCAGAAATAATAAAGAATCACGTTGATGGTATCCTGCTAATTAATGAGTTTGAGCTTGAAAAAGCAATCAGTACTCTCTTTGAAAATGAGAGAGTTGTTGCTGAAGGAGCAGGCGCTGCTGGAGTAGCCGCAGTAATTAAAAACAAATATAAATTTTCTGGTAAAAAAGTAGGAACAGTAATTTGTGGAGGCAACATTGATGCCAGGTTATTTGCTAGCATACTAAATCGAAAACTTTTAATGGATGGAAGAATGACCAAAGTACGGATCGATATAATTGATGAGCCTGGAATGCTGGCTAGAATTTCAAATTTAATTGCTAGGTATGGAGGCAACATCATAGAAATCTATCACCAAAGAATGTTTAATGACGTTCCAGTTAAGAATGCGAAAATTGATGCTATTATCGAAGCTTTAAGCGTAGAACATATTGCCTCTATCATTAAGGCTCTAAGGGAAGACGGGTTTCAGGTGTCAGAAATAATGGAAAGATCCTAACTTTCTAATTATTTGACATATATCCACTTTTATTTATTTTTAAGGCATGAAGTTAAAAGATATTGTTTTTAAATCAAAAAAAATAAATAAAGCGTTTGCGTGGGCAGCTCACATTTTCACTGCATCAGGCCTAATTTTTGGTTTTCTAGGCCTTATAGCGATATTAAATGGTGAACAAACTTTGGCATTTTTATTTATGGGTTTTGCTTTAGTTATCGACGGCGTCGATGGTACTCTAGCTAGATACGTCAACGTGGAAGAAGCACTTCCAGAAGTAGATGGGAGTACTTTGGACAACGTTATAGATATGTTTAACTACTCAATACTACCTGTTTTGATGATTTATTGGTTTTCAATGGTTCCATATAATCTCGTGTATTTAACCTGCATTTCTATTTTGCTCGCTAGTTGTTACACGTTCTCTGATAAGAATATGAAAACAACAGATTATTATTTCAAGGGCTTTTCTGCGCTTTGGAATCTACTAGTTTTCTTTCTTTTTATTTTAGACCTCGGACTTTGGTTTAATTTCGGTACTATATGCTTATGTTTAATATTAACGTTCATTCCGATCAAAATAATTCATCCATTCAGAGTTAAAGAGCTACGCAATTCATCAATATTGATGGTAGGAGTGTGGTCCATAAGCGCCGTTTTTCTGATACTGCATAAACAAAGTTTCTTGTTACACCAATTTCATGCAATGATTTTTGGGCTATGGCTGTTTAGCACCGCTTATTTTGTGTGGATCTCCCTAAGGAGATCCTTCAAACAAAATACTTAATTAAGAACCAGCTTGACTTAAATATTTTACGAGCCGCTCTTTAGATTTTTTAGGAACTTTTTTTCCTTTAAGAAAGTCAGTAGGATCTACAGAGTCGCCAACTTGGATTAAAGCCACCATTCCATTCGCATAATGAGGTGTGCATCGGATCCCGTAAAGTCCTTCAACTTCCACCGTATAACTAAATTTCTTGTTGATTTTACTCTTGAACTTCTTTGCCCCCTCGGGAATTAATCCTTTTATGGACGCAGCCATATGTCCCTTATCCGTCGGTAGAAAAATGATGTTGTCGCCTACTTGGGCTTTTATAAAGGAAGGCTCGAATATCATCTTTCCTTCTTCGCCCTTATTTAGCATTTTTACTTCGATGTCAGCAGCGAAAACGGCTGCAGATACTAAAAAACTACCCAACAACGTTACCGTTAATGAAAAAAGTCTCATATTATCCTCCTATTCATATGTAACCCACAAGCTGTAACATGGAGTAAATTTAAGTAGTGTCAACCAAAAATATAAAAACCCAAGGACATTATTTTTTAATTAGACTCCAGTTTTTTTTGTCGTCGCACAAATATGAAACTTTGGACGCAAAAATATACATAAACAAATCCTGTAATCAAAAGCATAAGCTTTGATAATCCTGCATAATAATTAGTAAACATGCCTCTAAAAAAATCCAGTCCACCTAAAAAAGCGGTTATGCCAATAACTACTGCTATATGCATCAAAGCCTTCCTAAATGTCGGTCTTATCATTGATATAAAGCCAATAAACGCAAGTGGAACCCCAATAAAGGTAGGTATCATAGACGTTACAGAAGAACTCCCAGAAATTAATG
>CACIAQ010000007.1 GCA_902584635.1 uncultured Alphaproteobacteria bacterium | reverse complement strand
ATGACGCTAGCTATCATTAATGGCTTAATCACATCCATTTTACTTGAAACGGTTATTCTGTTTCGACAAATGCCTTTAAAGGCGGCTTTTCAAACAGCTATAGGTATGTCCCTAATTTCAATGATATCGATGGAGGCTGCCATGAACTTGACGGATTTTATTGCCACTGGAGGTGCAAAATTGACGTGGTGGGTGATACCATTAATGCTTATAGTTGGTTTTATAACACCTCTTCCCTATAACTACTGGCGACTTAAAGCTTTAGGAAAAGCATGTCATTAAAATGAAAAAATTTGCTGTTTCGATCCTATTTGTATTTTTTGTTTTAGGGAGTGTTTTTTATTTTGCTCCAAGCCTATTTTTTTATAAGGCTCTTAGGGCTGACATTTCTCTAAAGCCAGATGATCAAGGTTTGGTAGATCTGGGAAAGTTGGTTTATAAAAATAATTGTGCGTCATGCCATGGTGTTAATCTTGAGGGTCAAGAGCAATGGAGACAACCAGACGCCAACGGTTACATGCCTGCACCTCCTCATGATGAAAGTGGTCACACATGGCATCACTCAGATGAGTATCTTTTCTTAATGACCAAATATGGGTTGGAGGAAATTATCGGGCAAGAATATCCAAATAATATGCCCGCATATAATAATCTTTTGTCAGACAGAGAAATTGTTGCAGCTTTATCATTTATCAAGAGCACATGGAGCATGACGGTAAGACTGCAACACGATAAAATCAATATAATGAGCAAAGAACAGAGGTAGGTATGTTGAAGAAAATCATATTAGTTTTTATACTATTCAGTTTGCCAACAACGGTGTTTCCACATTCGCCTTTAAAGCAAGCAAATCCAGTGGATGGGGCTTTATTAACAGAGGCTCCAACCGAGTATAAAATGCTATTTAAGTCTCCTGCAAAACTTATAAAGTTTGAGATTTTTCAAAAAGGTCAAAATAACAATAAAAAACCATCATTATTAAAAGGTCTTTTTAAAAAATCTGCTGATAAGTTGATAGAAATAAATTATAAACCTTCGTTGGTTTTGTCCAAAAGTCACTTAATAAAGTTACCTAAGATTAATTTTGGTTCTTACGAAGTTCGTTGGCGAGCTATGGGGGAGGACGGCCACGTTTTAAAAGGCATCCTCACTTTCGAAGTTAAAGGTAAATAAAGAAATGGAAATTTGGGCTATACTTACGCCTCTTGTTAAAGTTTTACTCTATATTCTATCTTTTCTTGCGGTAGGAACAGGCCTATTCATTCTTCATTTTAGATCTTTTCTTTCACAACCGACACTTGCATACTGTTGCAAGTTAGTAAGTAAATCATCGCTAATTGGGTCAATAATAGCTCCACTACTATTGTTAATGACAGCCGGAAATATAGGTGGAGATTTACAAAGCGCGTTTGACCCTTTAATAATTAATCTAGCTTTGTCGTCTAAGGCCGGTCAGTCCATTTTAGTACTATTTTTTGGGTTCTTGTTAGTGTTATTATGGATATCTCCTTTTCAAAATCAAAGACCTATCCCAGGAATATTAGGCTTTGCCCTTATACTTTCATCATTCTCATTATATGGGCACTCCACAATAAATGGATTAAGCTCTCAGCTACTGATAGTCTTACACTTGGGTGCGATTTCTTTTTGGGTAGGCTCGTTTTTACCGCTCCGCTATTCTGCTCAGGGAAAAATCGAAGAAGAAAACCTGTTTCAAATAGCCCATCGATTTGGTGTTTATGCTGTCTACTACATAGGGGTCTTGCTGATAACTGGATTAATGCTGGGGACAATTTTAGTTGGTGGTATAGAGCAGCTAGTAACTTCTGATTATGGAAAAGCCTTTTTATTTAAATTGTTTTTTGTAACAACTTTGCTGGGTATTGGTGCCTTTAATAAGTTCCGGTTAGTACCACAACTTAAAAACAATAATTTTTCGCACGCAATTAAATTGAGAAAATCAATTAATGTAGAGATTTCTATATTATTTATAATTTTGGTAATATCTAGTTTACTAACAACTTCCATAGAGCTACCTTTAAAGTAGCGCAACAGAGTAAGGTTAGAATGGCTTCCGGGGAAAATATAAAAACATATTTTAATGGCACATGGCATGACGGAGATAAGTATATTCTCCGCGCTGCTGATCATGGGGCATGGTTAGGATCAAGTGTCTTCGATGGAGCTCGCTTTTTTGAAGGTGCTACACCTGACCTACTTTTACATTGTGAGAGAGTAAATAATTCAGCAAAGGCAATGATGCTTGACCCCGCTGTTACACCTGAAGCAATGGTGGAAATAATTAAGGAGGGGCTCAGCTCTTTCGATAAATCCACATCGGTTTATATAAGGCCAATGTACTGGGCGCTTGATGGGGCCGAGTCTTTAGTATTACCAAAAGAAAATAGTACGGCTTTTTCAATCTGTCTTGAGCAAATTCCAATGGCCGCAGCAACTGTTTCTGCAACGCTCAGCAGAACTAAATTTCGACGACCTGTTCTAGAGGATAATGTAGTGAATGCAAAAGCGGGGTGTTTATATCCCAATAATGCAAGAATGTTAGCCGAGGCACGATCAAAAGGATTTACAAATGCCTTAGTTGCTGATGCTGCTGGAAATGTTGCTGAGACAGCAACTGCCAATATCTTTATGGTAAAAGACGGTGAAGTATTAACACCGATCCCAAATGGTACCTTTTTGGCTGGTATTACTAGGGCGAGACATATAAAAAATTTAAGAGAATATGGAAAATCAGTTTTAGAAACTGTTCTTTCTTTCAAAGACTTCGAAGAAGCTGATGAAGTATTTATGACAGGAAATATGACAAAGATAATGCCCGTAACTGCTTTTGAAGATAAAAACTACCAAGTTGGTTCAATAGCAAAGCTGGCTAGAGAATTATACTGGGATTGGTCACGCTCTCAAACGCTTTGATTACGTGACTGTACTCTTTCTCGATACCAAGTATAAATTCCAGCACCAACAATGAAAATAGCCCCAAATATCAAACTTTGACTTGGATACTCTGTAAAGAATATAATGCCAAGGCAAGCTGAGAAGACTAAATCAAAATATGAAAAGGGGGCAAGTAGAGATGCTTCAGACTTTCTGAGTGCTAAAATTAGACAGTAATGACCGAAGCCACCAAGAGTACCTAATAGGGTGAAATAAATAATATCGAACAGCTCTATTTTTTGAAAATATGGAAATAAAATTAGTGTGGAAACAATAGTTCCTACTAAACCAGTATAAAAAAAGTTTGTCCTAGGGTCCTCATCTGTACCGAGGTGACGTGTGGAGACTGCATAACCTGCGTAACATAAAGCTGACAGAAGTGGAAAAATGCTAGCTATTAAAAAGGTATCTGTTCCAGGTTGTATAATAATTAAAGCTCCGACAAAACCAACAAAAACTCCTAGCCATCTCTTAAACCCAACTATCTCACCTAGAAAAATTACCGATAGAATAACAACCAACAATGGCGCGGTTTGAAAAATGGCCATAGTTGCAGCCAAAGATAAGTTAGCAAAACCGGCAAAAATAAAAATGGTCGCTCCAAAAAGTAGAGCCGATCTGAAAAGGTGAATTTTTAGCCTCTGTGTTTTCACAATTGTTTTCAGATTTTTATTAAATACTAACATTGTCAGCACTGTTTGGCTGAGGTATCGCGCCCAAACCACCTCAATTATGGGATATTGAAGAGCCATTCCCTTGGCTAGGGCGTTCATGCACACAAATGATAATATGGCACACAAAAAAAGAGGTATGCCTCCAAAATTTAAATTCAATGATATTCCTTCTTAGGGTTAAACCAGTTGACTGGTAATTTGACTGAAAATGTCAGACATCTGCTCAATATTATTTTTCATTATGGGTTTAGGCTCTGAACTCAGGCACACAAAAGAAAGCTCTTTATCAAAATCGATCCAAATCCACTGGCCATGAATTCCGAGTCCAAAAAGAACGTTTCTTGAAGTGTAGGGCCTATACCATTTTGACCTATAAAGCCCTTCAGGAAAAATATCATAATGTCCATCAAGACTGAATTTTTTATTAGAATCTGAATTTAGTATATCTTTTATCCAGTTTTCAGGAAATACTTGCTCGCTCTGACTATTTTTTCCATAGCATCGAACCATTTCACATATACCCATTATATCACCTGCCGATATGCATACCCCTCCTGCGGATCTTGACGTACCCATTCTGTCCAGCGTCACATAAGCATCATCTTGTGCACCTAGAGGTCTCATAAGTTTTTCAAAAAAGTACTGCGCGTATTTTTTACCAGTGCATTTTTCAATTATAATTCCGAGCATGTCAGTGTTTGTTGAATGATATTCAAACTTTTCACCGTGTATGTGCGTATTTTTTTTCAAGCTCAAAAGAAATGATTTTAAATGTGATGTATCATCTACGTCTTGTGGGTTCCAACCGGTTGACTGCCGATAATCAAGAAAAATACCGGATGTTGCTTCATAGTCTTCTATGAAATTAGAGGAAACACTCATGTCCAATAAATTGCGCACTGAGGCATCTTCGAAAGCACTTCCCTTTGTCTCTGGAATAATCTGGGAGACCAAAGTCTCCTCACTTAGTAACCCTTCATCTATTATGCAGCCGATGAGTAACGCGGTTAGTGACTTTGACACAGAAAAGATAATATGTGGAGTTGTGGAGGAACAATAATTAGAATGCCACGTATATATGGTTTTACCCTTATGAGATATGTGAAAAGCGTCTACTGTTGTTTGACTTAAAAACTCGTCCAACCGTGTTTCTTCAGTTTCTCTTATTTTTACGGTAAGCTCTTTATTTTTTAACTGACTGACTTTTTTATATGGCCCTTTAGTCCAATTTATCGAAGCCGTAGGTATTATTTCCCTTACTTTAGAAAATGCTTCTCTATTAAATGGGGGTAGCCTCCAGTTGGCTAATGTGGGTTGAGAATCTTCCAATTTAATTCCTTTGATGATAAATAAACTCTATGATCTAATTATAGGACAATTTCTTGGACAACAAGAGATAAAATGTGATCATCGAACTCAAGAGGGGATTATCTAGATATGATGATAACGGTTTACAGAAACTCAGTCCAATCTTGGGAAATAGATCAAATGGGCCATATGAATGTTCAATTCTATTTTGAAAAAGCACTTCAAGGATGTGTTGTGCTCTGGAACAAGTTAGGGATTAACGAGAAACCAGTTGAGTTGGGAAATACATATCTTTCTCTTGCCCGTGCCCACATTCGTTTTCTTAAGGAACAAAAACCAGGAGCTCCATTTTTTTTTAAACTGGGAATAGTTAAACTTGGAGATACCGAAGTAAAAACCTATTTAGAAATGATAGAAACGATTTCACAGCAACCCTGTGCTGCTTTTAATTTTGAATTTCTATGGACGAGTAAACTTCCGGTGGAAATAAAAAAGAATTTTTCTAAAGTATTTGAGGAATTGAGAGTAGATATTCCAAGCTATGGTCAACCAAGAGGATTATCTTTACACAAGGAACATTTAATGTCTCTCTCACAGGCCTCTGAGAAAAATATGATTGACTCATTTGAATCAGTAATTTTGCTGAGGCAATGCGATAATATTGATAAGATTAAGCCCTCTGCCTATATGGGTGTCGTATCAGACTCAACACCGCACTTGTTAGCGTATACCGGCACTATAGATGAAAATGGTATGACTAATGTAGGAAGTGCGGCACTAGAATATAAATTTGATTTTTTTGAATACGTTACCTTAGGTACACATTTAAAAATAAAGTCAGGAATTCAATCTATGTCTAATAAGACGTTTGTATGGAAGCATTGGATATTTAATGTTGAGACAGGTAAGCCAGTTGCTTTGGCAAGTGCCGTTGCCGTTACCATGGATCTCGAGGCAAGGAAGTCGATTCCCATACCACCGGAAATGGCTGAGGCCTTGACCAAACTGATATTATAAGAGGTTTTAAGAAATGAAATTATATTATCATTCATCCAGTAGTGCTTCTTTACGCGTTCTTATTTTTTTAAGTTGTAGGGGTATTGCTGAAAATAAAGTTAAACTAATCGAGACTGGAATAGATTTTGATAATCGTGGAATACCTATTTGGACGATCCCCAGTGATGATGAACAATACAATAAGTTAAAAACCAATGATTATAAAGCTCTAAACCCTGAGGGAAGAGTGCCTTTACTTTTGCTTGAGGATGGTAAAAAAATGACTCAGACAGGAGCTATCATCGATTTGATAGATGACCTTCTGGTAAAACCCTCTCCGTTAATTCCAGAGGACCCCTATTTAAAAGCCGAGATGAGAAGAATTCAGTGGATTATAGCCGCTGATACACAACCCTATCAAAACATTCCTTTTATTATCCAAGCTATGGGTGAGTGGGGAATGAAAAAAGCACAGCCGGTTAAGCATCCCTTAAGGAAGCATTTTATCAATCGTGAGTTTTCGGCAATAGAGAAAATTTTAGAAAATGTTTCAGGAAAATTTTGTGTTGGAGATAATGTCTCTTATGCGGATTGTTTTTTAATTCCCCAAATAAGAAATGCACTCGCATCAGATATTCCTTTAGAAAAAGATTTTCCAAATCTCAATAAAGTGTGGGAAAACATGCTGGCTTTGCCAAACGTACTTGATATTTTTGAGAGGGCTGGAGGCATTATCCAACCTATAGTTGTTGACGAAAAAAAACTTAATGAATATGTGGAGTAGGAACAAATGGAAAAAACTGAAAAGCATGTGATATGGCAGCCAAATGAAGAGATTTACAAGGCTGGGGATAACCCAGAAGGTGCGTATCTGATTAAGTCGGGATATGTTTATATTTACACATTAGGTGGACTAAAACTTAATAGGTTGGGTGTGAATGAAATATTTGGTGATGGCTCGCTCGTTTTAAAAAAGCCACGTTCGGTAACGGCAATTGCCGGTGAGCATGAAGTTCATGCCTTATTCCTTCCAGCAAGATCGATAGATAGTTTTTTACAACAGAACAAGGTCATTTCTGCCTTGATAAGAAAAACACATTTGAGACTCATTGATTCAAATGCGCAAAGTGAAGTATTATCAAAGGATTTGGAGAAACTGATGGCAATGGTAAAAAAAACTGAGACCATATCCGAAGACATCACCAAATTAGTCGAGCGAATGAGGAAGAAAGTAAATAAGACTCTTTCGGAAGATTGATCTTATTGTCCAAATAAAGGGAAAAAAAAGTATAAGGTATAGGCCATTATAAAAGCAGGTATAGCTGAATAAATCGTTGCGAGCACAGCGGCTCTAGGTGCGATCGCTATAGCAGGAAACAAAGCATCACCATCGTTTGATATAGCATTCCCTAAAAGAGCACTAAAAGGTATCATTCCATTTATAAAAAGAGTGGTAACCAATATTTGGGGTCCGCATCCAGGAACAAACCCTATAATTATGGCAAGTAAAGGAATAAGTATTCCTATCATATTAAACATCACGCTCAAGTCCAACGGAGTAAGATAAACGAGATAATCGTATGCTAAATAAGCAGCTAAAACCCAGATGGCGATAAAACTTGTTTCTTCGGCTATGCGAACAAGTGGTTTGTCTCTCGGGTTAGTCATGGTTTTGATTTGCGAATTAGACCATATAAAAATGCTTGTCAACATTCCAACTATTGCAATAATTTGTGGAAAAATACCAAATAGCTCTTCAAGATCATACTGAAGTATTTGGAGAATTCCCAGACCAAAGCCTGGTACTATCAGACAAGTAAACATGATGTCACGCTTTCTATTTTTGCCAATTATGGGGACTTCCTTTTTTAGATTAACCGCCTTCTCCTGATGTGAAAAAGTAAGAAAATTATTAGCGAGATATCCCGTGATAGTTCCGGCGAATAGCGTAAGAGGAAGAACTAATATTGCAATGTCCGGCCTGACCGCAATTAATAAAAATGCGGCATCTCCCATTGTTGCCGTTAGGGTTGCTATTACAGCTCCAAATGACACGTTGCCAGAAGTATAAGCCGCAACCACAACAACTGCACCGCCGCATCCTGGCGTTGCACCAAGAATAGCAGCTATTGGTATTTGAAAGGCTGAAGATTCTCTAAGAACATTCCCCACGTTAAAATTAAACCTATGCTCTGAAAAATAGAAAATAGATAGAGTAATGGCTACGAAAGCGCTTACCTGAACATATGCGTCAGTAACCAAGCCTCTTGTAAGGTCGCCTAACTCGCCTGGAAAGGCTGTTAGAGCAAGTAGTATTAGGGCAACGACATACTTTTTTTTAATCGAATAAATCAACTTAAAACTTTCTTTTAGACCTTCTACTTGATAATGATTATCACTTGCAAGAGAAATAGTGCTGCAGCTTAAAATTTCCATATTTTTTAAATTATTACTGATTTAGTTATAATTATTATTGACAAAGGAGAGTAAATTAGTCATCTTTAATCCTGACTGGGATCGTCGGAATTAAAATTGAAGGATTATATAGTGAAAAAACTTATCGTTATGATTGTTGCGGTATTTGTGGTGACAGAGGTAGCAGCACATCATTTTTATTCAAAGTTTCCAATTACACTGAAAGGTTATTCTGGAAACAAGACCAACTCAGTCTCTTACTCAGGGCAGATAGCAAGACATGTTTTACATGATTCTCTTAAAAAATTAGCCGGTAAAGGTGATGGAGGATCTAATGCTGCTGAAATCGAAGCTCAGATGATGAAGTATTTCAAGGGAAGTAAAGAAGACCTCGACATCATTGCACCAAAGACAAAAGGTGATTTTAAAATAAAGCAAACAACGCTAAACCAAATCAGCAAAGGTAAAAATTTGTCTGGTAAGACTTATAAGGGCGTTATAAACGGATGGCCTGGTCAGATGACAGGACCAGAAGTTATCGAGTTTATGATTAAAAAAGCCGCGCAGACAAAAGGTGGGTTCGACCCTGCTACTGGTTATAACTATCCTCAATTGATTTCAAAGTTCGCAATGGGTGCTGTGTTTTATAACCAAGCAGTTGACAATTATTTAGATGAAAAGATGGCTCCTGGCTCAAAGACGAACGACAAGCCATATAAGGACGGAGCTTATTATACCTATAAAGAGCATGCTTGGGATGAAGCATTTGGGTATTGGGGTGCGGTCTCACATGGGCTTGGTCTGAGTGCAAAGCAAAACTACGATATCACTAAAATGAAGGATTTGGCTGCCGCAGACCAAAACAAAGACGGTGTAGTAGATCTCAAGAGCGAGTACAATTTTGCACACGCGTACTATGCATCAAGCTTTGATAAAGGCGGTAAGACAAATTACTATAATACAGTTACCCAGGCTTTTTTAGACGGTAGAAAGATAATTGAAGGGGCAAAAGGTGAAAAGCTTTCATCATCAGAAAAAGCTGCACTGCAAGGTCACATTGCTGTAATTAATGCAAATTGGGAAAAGGTTATTGCCGTGTCTGTTTTTAAGTACGCCGGTTCCGTTTATAAGGATATCGTAAAGCTTGAAGAAAATTACTCAGATAAAGCCTTCTCCACCTACGCGAAACATTGGGGAGAACTTAAAGGTTTTGCTCTGGCTCTTCAGACAGGCAAATCAAACTTGGGTGAAACAGCCGTAAAGCTAAACAGGCTTACAGGTATGGGACCAGTTCTTATGAACGCTTCACAAGTAACAGGTGTAGATTCTGCGGGAAATTACATCAAGGAAGAAGCTCAGTCTTGGGGTGAGTTTAAGCTACACATGCTTAAGATCCAAAAGCTGATGGTCGAAAAGTTTGGTGTCAAAGCTAAAGGAAACGACATGTTAGCAGATATGTCCTCTTTGGCGTCAAAGGTAGGAAGCTCCGATAGCGCGGAAAACGACTAAAAGAGCTTTCCTTCTCCAGCTTTCCCCCGGATTTCCCAGTCACGGGGGAAGGCTCCTAAATACCTTAAAAGGCCTTAAATAAGATAGGTATATAATGTTAGAATATATTGGCGATATTTTCCATCACTTTGTTGATCCAAAGAAAAGAGTTTTTCTTGGGTACATTGCTTTATCTATATTAATTGCGCTTTTATGGCTTGTATTTATAAGGAAAAAGGGGTTGAAATCAGCAATTTTTAAAGTCTTTGATAAAAAAATTCTCTTATCAGGTTCTGCAATCTCTGATTACAAAATGTTTTTAATTAATAGAGTTCTAATGTTGGTATTATCTCCTTACCTTTTGACCCAGTTAGCCGTAGCAACATTTTTTTACTATTCCCTTTTATCTTTACCTTTAAGTGGACTTCTTTCTTTCCTAAGCGATACCCCGAGTATCGTAGTAGCAATACTATTTACTTTTGTTTTCTTCACTTTTGACGATTTTACAAAATACTGGGTACACAGATGGATGCATAAGTGGCCTCTTTTGTGGGCTCTCCATAAAGTTCATCATTCGGCCGAGACCTTGAATCCAATCACAGTTTACAGAACACACCCTCTTGAGGGAATTCTATTTTCATTACGAGGAGCATTTTCCCAAGGCGCAGTCATTTCCACGTTCTTTTTCATTTTCGGTGATAAAGTAGATTTAGTAACTATTTTAGGAGTTAACTTCTTAGTATTTTCTTTTCACGTTGCTGGATCAAATTTAAGACACTCCCATATAGACATCAAATATTGGGTTTGGTTAGAAAAAATTCTCATTTCACCAGCTCAACATCAACTTCATCATTCGTTGGATCAAAGACATTACGATAAAAACTTTGGAGCTGCTTTAGCGATCTGGGATTGGATATTTGGTTCGCTCCATCATTCCGAGGATATTGATAGTCTAAAATTGGGAGTTGAAGATAATGACTTCGATCCTAAGTCAATAACGGAGCTATATTTGAAACCACTAAAGGAAATTTCAGATATCGCCTCAGAAAGTGTCTCCAGTTTCAAATCGTTGAATAAAATTTTTAAAATATAAAAGGAGCAGATCTAATGAACTTTTATCCTTTATCAATAATTACATTTTTATTTCTTTCGTTTACTTCAGTAATTGGTGCTGAAGTAAATATTTACTCTCACCGCCAACCTTTTCTAATTAACCCTTTTTTGGAAAAATTCACTGAAGAAACGGGAATAAAGACTAACGTAGTATATGCAACAAAAGGCTTGGCTCAACGATTGAAAGCTGAGGGTAAGAACAGTCCTGCTGATGTCATTTTGACCGTAGATATTGGGCGCCTATATATTTATGACGATCTTGATCTCCTTGCATCAGTTAAGTCCGATATTTTAGAAAGAAACATTCCGCCGAATCTAAAAAGCCCCGAAAATAAGTGGTTCGCATTATCTAAAAGATCACGGATCATAGTTACATCTAAGGAAAGAGTAAAAGAGGGACAAATTACAAAAATTGAGGATTTAGCTGACGAACAATGGAAAGGCAGGGTGTGTTCCCGACCAGGAAGCCATGTATATAATAGAGCTTTAATGGCTTCCCTTATTTTATCTTTGGGAGAGAAAGCAGCAGAGGATTGGGCGAAAAAATTTGTAGGTAATCTAGCTAGAAGGCCTCAAGGAAATGATAGGGCGCAAGTAAAGGCGATCTTTGAAGGCCAGTGTGATATATCAATAATAAACAACTACTATTTTGGTAAATTAAAATATTCTGATGAACCAAGCCAAAGGGAATGGGCAAAAAGTGTTCGCTTAATTTTCCCAAATCAAGGTGCCGAGGATAGGGGAGCACATGTAAATATATCTGGTGGCGGAGTTGCTAAATATTCAAAAAATAAGAAAGAAGCGGTGGCCTTATTAGAGTTCTTATCAAAGACCGCCTCTCAGAAAATGTATGGAGAGATTAATTTTGAATATCCTGTAAACCCAAATGTCGAAACTACTGAAGAACTAAAAAGTTGGGGAAGTTTTAAGTCCGACAGTTTACCTATCATTTCAATTGCCCAAAAAGCTTATGAAGCTCAAAAAATTATAGATAAAGTGGGTTGGTAAAATTTTAGGTAATTCTGCAATTTTTCAACCTAACTTTCGGACAATAAATAAAGGAATACTGAGAAATTCTCCCGCAGTTTTTCTATCTATCCTTTTAATTGGTCCTGTATTCAGTTTAATTCTGACAGCTTTTGAAGTTAACCAGGAACTGTGGGGTCACCTTGTAAACACGGTATTGCCTATATACGTAGTGAATACTTTATTGCTATTCATAGGAGTACTAACTCTAGCAGCTGGTTTAGGTATTTCAACGGCCTGGATTGTTACTTATTACTCTTTTTTTGGTAAAAAAGTAATAGAGTGGGCTTTAATACTACCTTTAGCTTGTCCGGCCTATATTATTGCGTATGTCTATACCGATTTCTTAGAATATGCCGGACCGGTACAAGGACTTATAAGACATATCTTTGGTTTTAACTCGGCATCTGACTATTATTTTCCTGAAATAAGATCGGTAATGGGTGCCATTTTTGTAATGGGTTTTGTTCTCTATCCCTATGTGTATATTTTAGCACGAACAGGTTTTAACAACTCTCCTAGAAGCTTGTATGAGACCGCAGCGCTTTATGGTCGAAATAAATTTTTTGCAGTTGGCTTGCCCTTATGCAGGCCATATATTGTGGCAGGTCTTGCCCTTGTTGCAATGGAAGTACTGTCAGACTTTGGAACAGTTGAATATTTCTCCGTTCAGACGCTCACTCTGGGAATGTTTAATGTTTGGATTGGAATGCACAGTATATCTGCAGCATCTCAAATAGCGATAGTGACCTTTGTTTTTATAATCATCTTGCTTGTTCTAGAAAGAAAGGCAAGATCTAGCCAAAAATATAATGATACCTCTAAGAGACTTAATAATATTTCACCAAAAGAATTGAGTTTGAAAAAAGCACTATTTGCAATTTGCTTTTGTTTAGTGCCAATTTCAGTTGGTTTTATAGTTCCAATAATTATATTGATAAATAACGTTTTTATAGGGCTAAAACCTGATAGTTTTTTTGCGATTTTCCCTGTACTGCTAAATACTATTTTTATAGGTTTCACCGCCACATTAATAATTATCTTGCTTGCTTTTTTCTCAGCTTCTAATGCGTATTTTTCTAAAAACCGTGCCTTAATTGTTATCTACAATAGTGCTGCTACAGGATATGCTCTGCCTGGGACTATGCTAGCTATAGGTGTAGTTATTTTTTTTGGGTTTTTAGATAATTTTACAGGAAATATAGTCTTTTTAGGAGGAACGATATATGGAGTTATATTTGCATTGACAGTAAGATTTTATGCTATTCCCTACGGAGGAGTGATTTCAGGATATTCTAGAATTCCCTCAAATTTATTTGATGCGTCAAAAAGTTTGGGTTATTCCACGATATCTGCATCCTATAAAATTACTCTCCCCCTTATAAGGACATCGATCATAGCAGCTGCGATTTTGACTTTTGTAGATATAGTTAAAGAGCTGCCAATGACATTGATACTAAGACCTTTTAACTTTGAAACACTCGCAACTTATACATACCAGTTCGCACATGACGAATTAATGATCGAGGCATCTTTGCCAGCATTCTTCATTATAATTACTGGACTTATCCCAATTTTGTTACTACAAAATCAATTAAACAGTTTCTTTCATTCAAAAAACTGAACGGCGAGATATAAGAGCGTCGAGAAAATCAGAATATATAATACTATGATATTTACTTTATTATTAGAGCCAATAAACTTTAGCGTTTCTAAAGTTTGTTTATGTTCTCTGAGTGTCTGCTTAGCTTTATTCGGTTTGGGTTTTTTTAAATCTTTGCTAGCATAGTATACGTCGACTATAAATGGGTTGGCTTTTGAAATGGAGCCCACAGATCCGAAGTAATCAGGCATCTCTGTATAATTGGAGACGTCTGCTTTTTCATATAGGAGTTTGTAGGCCTGGCCGTCGGTTATAAACCCATTTTCCGTATATATCCCAGTAGGTTTTTCCGCATATACACCTTTTAAATTACCTAGGTTACATCTAACAATAATAGCCTCAAACTCAGTATGATAAATCTTGCTAAGTAGATCTCTGAAGGTATCATCGTCTAGATATACCTCCAAATAAAATTCTTCCCCGAAGTTATAATCTAGATTGTCGCTTGCTTTTCCACAAGACAGAGAAAAAAAACCGCTACCCCTCAAATCTTCAAAGTTTAAATCTCCCTGAGTATAACTTCCGAGAACTGATTTTTCTCTGCTTGATATTTGTTTGCTATCTCTTTTTAAACAATGGATGGCGACATTCATTTTATCCGAATATTCTCTTGAACCGAGTATTGAAAAGGAATCTTTATTTTTTTTGTAAATATTATTTAGAATTATACCTGTGCCAACAATTTGCTCGACTTCACTAAACCCAGCAGATTTTTTTTTGCTTATGCTATAGATATCACCGTGTTTATATGACTTAGAGTATTCTGGTGATACAATTTTAAGCTCAATAGTGCCATCTTTAACTGGAAAAAATTTAACAAGCTTTTCTATTTCATCAAAATCGTTTCTTTTTTCTACTAGATACTCAGTTTCTTCTTTAGGCAAATTAAACGAATTCTGTTGTCGCACGAAAATCACCTCATTTGGGTATGTAGAATTTCTATTTATCATAATGCTGATAATAATCGAAAACGTTGTTAAAAAACTAATATTTTTATAATTTTATGTATGGAACCGTATTACTTGTTACGAGCACATTTGTATTCTTTAGGACAAGCATCCCCATTCTCAATGACGATAGTTACTTCAGGTACATCCATTCTAGATCCTGCTTTCACATAAGTACACATTCTCTGAGTTGGATCATCGTCATTCCATTTCCAACTTTTATACCTGCACGTAACCGGAGTTGTGTTAGACAGTGTGGCTCTTCGACGGCATTTAATTTTTTCTCTTCCCATTATTGTTTGTGGCCACTTAAGTCTCATTGTGTCCCAAAGTGTACAGTGTGCCTCTTTCTTATTTTCGTAAACTCTGCCCTCTGATAATCCGACGGAGGGAAGAAAAAACAATATAATTAGTAACAGTAACTTTTTCATCATTTAGTGCTTAACTTTTTAAACATATTAGTAAGAGTCGACAAAAATCTATATTAATTTAGAAATTTTGATATTTTAGACTAATTATTGTATCATTTAAACTGGAATGTGAATTTTTAGTTTTAAATAGTTAAGTTCATATAGAGGAGGGGGAAAATGGCTGAAGTATTCGAAGACTCATATTCGTCTGAAGCACTGCAAAACATGGCAGAATTCATGTTTGATTTCGGCGACACCATAAAAGATATTGGTTCTGAGGACGCATTTAAAAATGCCTTATTTGGTATGAAAGTTATAATTGAAAAAAAACCTAGGAGAATTGCAGATATTGCCAAGGTAATGGTTGGAACGAAACCTAGAACTTTAGATGTTATGCCTTATAGCAGAGATCACGTAGAACTGGTAGCTAAGGAAATAAAAGCCAACAATTTTAAAAATGTAAAGTTTGACGTACAGCAACAACTAGTAACAGTAACCGTGCCAAAGCCTACGTTAGACGATCTGCAAGCAATGGAAGACCAAGTCGCATCTCTTACAAGAAGCTCTATTAATAGCCTTGTAAAAATTAAAGGATTAACAACAGCGAGATTAAAAAAGGCAGTGGAGAACGAGTTCATTGATGGAGTAACAGCTTCAGGATCTACTAAAAAAGTTGACGCAGTATTCGATAAGTATGTATTGCAGATTAAGCTTCATTCTATAAAGAAAAGACAGAAAATTCTTGGTAGTTATTATGAGCCAAAAGATGATGCAGAAGCTATGCTATTACCCGAAATAAAAAAATTAAAACCACTCCCTAAAAGACCAGAAAAATGAATTAGATATAAATAATTCCTGGAACTGTATTGAGAAAGAAGTATTTAACAGGTGGCGAGCTTTTAGCGGAGATACTTATAGATAATAAGGTTTCAACGCTTTTTTGCGTTCCAGGAGAAAGTTTTTTAGGTGCTTTGGATGGTTTTTATGGTCGAAAAGATGAAATAAAAATTGTTAATGCTCGACATGAAGCTGGAGCCTGTAACATGGCTGAAAGTTTCGGTAAGATCACCGGCAGACCAGGGGTAGCATATGTAACTAGAGGTCCTGGAGCTTGTCATGCTTCAGTGGGACTACATATCGCCTACCAAGATAGTACCCCGATGGTTCTTTTTGTTGGTGACATCGATAGGAACTCTAGGGACAGAGAGGCATTTCAGGAAATAGATTTCAAGACGTTCTTTAGGCCTTTATCAAAATGGGTAGCTGAAATTAATAATCCTGATCGATTGCCTGAATACATAAATAGAGCTTTTAGCACGGCCACTTCAGGAAGACCTGGCCCAGTTGTGCTCGTGACCCCAGAAGATATGTTGATTCAAAAAACACAGGCAAAGAGTCGTCCCTTTAGCAAAGTAATTCAAGGTCAGCTACCTGATAAAGGACTTAATGCTTTAAAAAGCTCATTAGAGGGTGCCAAAAAACCTCTTTTTATAATTGGTGGGTCAGGTTGGACTAATAGATCATGCGCTAAATTTCAAAGGTTTATAAGCCGAAACAATATTCCAGTAGCGACCTCATTTCGTAGGCAAGATTTATTTGACCATAAAAACGAGAACTTTGTGGGCAGCTTCGGTACATCAGTATCCCCAGACCTAATTTCTAGCACTAAAAAAAGTGATCTCATTATTGTCTTAGGAGCTAGGCTCGGTGAAATGACAACGCGAGGATATAGCATTATAAGTCCTAAGGATAACTCGAAAAACATAATTCATATTCATGTAGACCCAAATGAGTTAAATAAGGTTTTTAACGCTAACTTATGCATAAATGTTGGAGTAAATGAGTGCTGCGATAAGCTAGAAGACCTAAATCTGGATAATTCTAGACAATGGAAAGGATGGAGAAATAAGCTAAATAAAAAATACTTAGAGGACTCCAAACCACAAAAAAATAAAAATCTTAATAATTTAAGTAAAATTTTTGAGATAGTTGAAAAAAAATTCCCCAAAGATTCCATCATAACTCTCGACGCTGGAAATAACGCTGCATGGCCGCAAAGATTTTTAAGCTTTGGAGGGAGCCGAAGACAAATTGCGTCCACCTGTGGTTCTATGGGATATGCGATTCCAGCAGCGGTCTCTTCAGCACTATTAAATCCAGAAAAAGCCGTTCTCTGTTGTGTAGGTGATGGAGGTTTTATGATGTCTAGCCAGGAAATCTCTACTGCAGTTCATTATGGTGCAAAAATAATTATTATTCTTATTAATAACAGCAGCTACGCAACAATAAGAATGCATCAGGAGAGAGATTATCCAGGACGGAAAATCGCTACTGACTTAAAAAACCCTGACTTTGTCAGGTTCTGTAAGGCTATGGGAGCAGATGCGTATAGAGTAAATAGGATAGAAGATTTTTCTCAAATTTTTGCTAAGGCGCTTAAGTCAAAAAAAGTGAATGTCATTGAAATACCAATTTCAATTAATCAATTATCCCATAGGTATAATCTTAAGTAGCTTTTAGAAATTTGTTTAGCTCAACTCTTGTCGGGCTTGACTGAGCTGTTCCTTTTTTTAAGACACTGAGGCCTGCTGCAGCACAAGAAAATTCTACTGATTGTCTCAAATCTTTTCCAAAAGACAAAGCGCTTGCCAAAGCACCATTGAAACAATCGCCAGCACCTGTTGTATCAATCACTTTCCCAAACTTGTTTCCTTGGCAGAATGAAATTTTCTCTCCATCAAATAATGCTGCTCCCTTCTTTCCAAGCGTAATAATAACTTTTTCAACCCCTAGGTCTCGAATTCTATTTATAGCCCTTTCAACGTCTTTTTTTACCCTTAGAGAGATATTTGTTATTTGCTCAGCTTCTGTTTCATTAGGAGTAATAATTTCACAAAACTGGTAAGCTTTCCTACTAATTCTTCCGAAAGGGGCTGGGTTAAAAATGGTAATCATGCCCAATTCTCTAGCCTCTTTTAAAACTGCAAATGTCGTATCTGATGACTGTTCAAATTGAGTTAAAAAGATGTCCCCTTTTCTCATTCTTGATTTTTGTGAATAGAAGTCATCTACAGAAAGATGGGCTGATGCTCCTGGATCGACAATTACACTATTTTCACCAGTTTTATCATCAATAAATATTCCTGCCATACCAGTAGGTAAATTTTTGTCAATTTTGGCACTCGTAATTAGTTTTTCTTTTTTCCAAATATCATTTGCATAGCTATTAAAATTATCATTTCCTAATCGCGTAATCAATGTGGTGGTTGCTCCAAGTTTTCTAGCTGAAATTGCTTGATTTGAAGCTTTACCGCCAGGACCTATGTTCGAACTTTTTGCGATAATGGTTTCTCCAGGTTTTACTTTCTTATCGACATAGAAAGACAAATCCACCGCAAAAATTCCAAAAACAAAAATATGTTTATTTTTTTGCGTCATTAAATTCTTTTCTCAATTGTTCATCGTTTTGATTAAATTTAGGAGCTTTTTTTTCTGAATTCTCCCAAACAAGAGGTGGAGAGGGAATAGTTAAACTGTCATCTAGAGAATTTCTTACTCTTATTTTTTTCAAAGCCAAATGCTTTTCTAAATCCTCGACGGAATTTAATCTTCCATACGCAATTGACGCTTCTTCAAGGCTATTTCTTAGAGTTTCATCACTAAGTGATAACAATGTGGACTGAATTGTTTTATCTAATAAATCTCTGTTCTTCACTCTTAGTGTATTGCTAGAAAATTTATTTTCTTTTGACAGTGCAGGTGTTTTAAGAACCTTTAAACAAAATCTTTTCCACTCCAAATCGTTCTGAATTGAAATGATGAAGCTAGTTTTTTCTGCGGACAGGAATGCGCCATATGGTGCGATGGAAGGATGCTTTAAACCAACTCTTTTGGGAGCAGCCCCCCCGTATTTGCTATGAATATATGGAACAGTCATCCAGTCAGCAGCAACATCAAAAAGAGAAATCTTAACATCCTTTACTTTATCATAACGTTCTCTCAATAATAATGATTCTATAATGCCTGCATGTGCAGCCATCCCTGCACCGATATCGCAAATTGACACTCCTATCCTACCAACTCCTTCTTTAGAGCCGGAAACATCTATAAGTCCACTTTCCGCTTGAATTAATAAATCATAGGATTTCTTTTTCTTCACTTCAGGAGCCTCTCCATAACCTGATATATCGCAACAGATAAGTCTTGGGTTAATAGATTTTAAACTGGAGCTGTCTATGTTCAATTTAGTTACGGTTGTCGGAGAGAAATTCTGAATAAAAATATCCGCTTTAGCAACCATATTTAAGAATACGTTTCTATCGCTCTTTGTCTTTAGGTCCAGCGCAATGCTTTCTTTCCCTTGATTGAGCCATATAAAATATGAGCTTTCTCCTTCAGCGGCCGTATCATAACCTCGAGCAAAATCTCCACCATTCTTTCTTTCTATTTTAATCACTCGAGCACCGGCTAATTTAAGTCTATTAGAGCAAAATGGCCCGGCGACAGCTTGTTCCATAGAAACCACTAATATTCCTTCGAGAGGTAAACTCATTTTAAAAGCTTCTTGGAAGGCTTAAAACATGCTCTGCAATATAGCTAAGTATAAGGTTCCTAGAAACGGGAGCTGTCTGATAAAGACGAGTTTCTCTAAACTTTCTTTCAATATCATATTCTTTACTAAAGCCAAAACCGCCGAACGTCTCCATTGCTGTAGTACCAGCTTTCCAGCTAGCATCTGCTGCTAACATTTTTGCCATATTTGCTTCTGCACCACATTTTTTACCGCTGTCGAAAAGCGTTGCTGCCTTATCAACCATAAGTGATGCCGCCTCGATTTGGGAGTGACATTCGGCGATTGGAAACTGAATTCCCTGATTCATGCCAATTTCTCTGTTAAAAACTTTTCTGGTTTTGGCATAGTTAACTGACTTCTCTATAAAATACTTACCATCTCCTATACACTCTGATGCTATAAGGATCCTCTCAGCATTCATTCCATCCATAATTACTCGGAATCCTTTGTCCTCTTCACCTATTATGCTCTCATCGGGAATGAAGACATCATCAAAAAATAATTCACAGGAGTGATGGTTAATCATAGAGTCAATATTCACTATTTTAAGGCCGTTTTTTTTAGCTTGTTCAATATTAATAAGAAAAACGGAAAATCCGTCAGTTTTTTTAGGGAGAACTCCCTGTGGTTTAGTTCGTGCAAGAAGGATCATTAAGTCAGAGTGTTCCACGCGACTAATCCAGACTTTTTGCCCATTTATAATCCAGCCATCATTAGTTTTTTTTGCCATGGTTTTGATACTGGTTGTGTCAGTTCCTGAGTTTGGCTCTGTTACGGCGAAGCTCTGAAGCCTTAGCTCACCAGAAGATATTTTTGGAAGATATTCTTTTTTTTGTTTATCCGACCCATGTCTTAAGAGGGTGCCCATAACGTACATCTGAGCATGACAAGCACCAGCATGTGCACCTTGAAGGCTTATTTCCTCTAAAACAACACATGCTTCTGTTAATCCTAGCCCAGCACCACCATGTTTTTGAGGAATGAGAATATTTAAGAAACCACTCGTTGTCATTTCTCTAACAAAGGCTGTAGGGTATTCTTTTTTCTTATCTAAAACACGCCAATATTCTTCTCCATATTTCTGGCAAATTGTGGCTACAGACTCCCGGATTTGTTTTATATCAATCAAACGTTACTCCCTTTTTAAATTTATACTATATTAATAACAGTTTCTTTTAAGTTCAGCTATTAGACTCTGCTTATACTCTTCTGAGTTTATTTCCAAAAAACCCAAAGCAGGCAGACTTATTGCTCCAAAAAAATAGGTCGACAGAGCGCTTCGCGCAACGCTTTCACTGGGATCACTTTTTTGATCCAGTATTTTTTTTCTAATTTCTCTACATCCTGGCGTATGATAATTTTCGTTAGTTGGGTCAAGTCTTATTATTTCACGGTTTAGATTTGAAGAACACGAGCATAAAAAAATAAGAAGAATAGTATTTAAAAGGTTTTTTTTATACATGTATAATAATTTTTTTTGCGTAGCCTATTGACTTTCGGTTTTGTATAGCTCATTTCCTCAGATATATAAATTCTCTTATAGGTATATTGAAGACTTACCCTCTTTATTTAGTTACTTTAATCTCAACCTCCTCATCACTCGCAATAAATTAGACCCTAATTTTTTCTGAGCTAGGGTCATAAAGTGGCCTTGACGAAATTTTTGCCTTCGCCATAGTACCTGAAATTTCAATATGAAAATCAGAGGTTTCAACTGATTCTTTAGTTTCTTCTTTTAATGGAATATAACCCATGCCTACAGCTGATCCCAAAAAGTGACCGTAATTACCAGAAGTTAAATGAGAAACGAGTTCGCCATCCCGATAAATCGGTTCATTATGAAAAAGAAATAGTTCTGGATCTTCTAATTGAAATTGATAGAGATATTTTTCTAACCCCTTATTGTTTTTCCTTATAACTGCCTCTTTACCTATAAAATCATCTTTATCTGTTTTTACAGCAAAACCGAGTCCTGCCTCCAAAACATGATCTTCATCGGTAATGTCATGGCCAAAATGGCGATAAGCCTTCTCTATTCTACAACTATCTAAGCTATGGAGCCCACAGAGCTTTAGCTCATATTTTTTTCCTGCCTCTCGGATTGTTTCGAAAACATGACATGCCTGCTCTGAACTAACATAAAGTTCCCAACCTAATTCACCAACATAACTTATTCGATGTGCTCTAGCTAAACCATATCCTATTTCGATCTCCTTGGCTAAGCCAAAGGAATGATTTTTGTTATCAAATTTATTTGGTGATATGTCTGATAATAGCTTTCTTGAATTAGGCCCCATTAATGCCAAAACGGCTTCAGATGAAGTAACATCAGTTAATACGATATTAAAGTCTTCCGTGTGGCGTCTCAGCCAACTCAGATCTCGCACTAGAGTTGTAGCGGGTACTACAAATAAAAAACAATTCTGCTTTAAACGAGTGACTGTCAGGTCGCTTTCAATACCACCTTTTGAATTGAGCATTTGGGTGTAAACTATTTTCCCAATTTCCACATCGACGTTATTTCCACAAATTCTTTGGCAAAACAAAAGGGCATCACTTCCCTCAACTCTTATTTTTCCAAAACTGCTCATATCTACTAGTCCAACATTATTTCGAATTGCTAAATGCTCTAGTCTATGGTTTTCAAACCAATTTTGTTTTTTCCAATCGTAGATGTATCTTTTTTCCTGGCTACCAATAGAAAACCAATTGGCTCTTTCCCATCCCGCGAGTTCACCGAAAACGGCATTTTCCTTTTTTAAATGCTCGTGCAATGGTGATCTTCTGACCCCTCGAGATGTTTCAAACTGTCGATAAGGAAAATGATCTGCAAACAATAATCCTAATGTTTCCTTTACCCGGTTTTTCAAATAGAGACGGTTTCTTTGGAACGGTTGGGCTCTCCTAATATCAACGTCCCATAGGTCAAAGGGAGGTGATCCTTGGTCGATCCACTGTGCCAAGGCCATCCCAGCACCTCCCGAAGAGACGATTCCAATTGAATTATATCCAGCCGCGACCCAAAAACCCTTTAGTTCGGGAGCTTCCCCCAAATAGTATTTATCATCCGGAGTAAAGCTCTCTGGGCCATTGAAAAATGTTTTAATACCGTATTTTGCTAATATGGGAATTCGCTTTATAGCTTTCTCCAATATAGGTTCAAAGTGATCTAGATCTTCCGGTAATTGGTCAAAGCAGAAATCTTCATCTATTCCATCCATACCCCATGGTTTTGCTTCAAGTTCGAAGGCTCCAACTAAAAATTTACCTGCATCCTCTTTGTAATAAGTTTGTTCATCTGGCATTCTTAATACGGGCAAAGTACTTAGGTTTTTGACTGGTTCAGTTACGATATAGAAATGTTCACAGGCATGGAGCGGAACGGTAACCCCCTGGCTTTCAGCAAAATCTCTTGCCCACATTCCAGCACAATTTACAGCATTTTCAGTTTTGATAAGCCCTTTTCCATCTTTATTCAGCCAGTAAATGCCACTAACTGAATTATTATGAGTGTTTAACCCAGTTACTTTTGTATCTTCAAAAATTTTTACTCCTAAATCTCGAGCTCCTTTTGCTAGTGCCATTGCAATATTTGCGGGATCGCCTTGACCATCTAGTGGGAGATGGACGGCACCCTTTACTCCGTCGACATTTAAAAATGGATGATAGGACTTCAACTCGGAAATGGAAATCTCATTGACGTCTACATCAAATGACTTTGCTATCGATGATTGTCTCAGAATTTCTTCATGACGGTGCTCTGTAAGTGCTACCGTTAACGATCCATTTTGTTTTACCCCTGTAGAAACCCCTGTTTCTTTTTCTAAGTTCACATAAAGGTCTGCAGAGTATTTTGCTAATCTTGTCATATTTAAGTTTGGTCTTAATTGACCAATAAGACCCGCTGCATGCCATGTGGTTCCAGAAGTCAATTTCTTCCTTTCCAAAAGAACAATGTCTTTCCAACCTATCTTAGCGAGATGATATGCTAGCGAGCATCCTGATATACCACCGCCTATAATTACAATACTTGCCTCTGACGGTATACTCATCAAATTCCCCATTCGTTTCAAATAATAACAAAGATTTTTAATAAAAAGCAATAGATTGAATAAACAGCTTAAACTATATCAATCAGCTCTTAATTTCCAACTTATATGATATCAAAATCAAGAGATATTTCTTTGTCTATTGGTTCTAATTGGCACGACAACACAAATCCTTTTTTTATTTCCCATTCTTCCAAAGAGTAGTTCTTTTTCATTCTTGCTTCACCAGAACTTACTTTGCATCTACAAGTTGCGCACATGCCGTTTTTACAAGAATAAGGCACATTAATTCCATTTTGGTTAGCTTTATCTATAAAATCGTCATTCTTGCTCATAAGAAAAGATTTTTTACTTCCGTCTATTAGGAGCTCTATTTTACTCTCCCCAGTATCTAAATTTTGGGAAATATCTTCTATATTTTTATCTGTAGCCACAAAAAATAATTCAGTTGTAATTTTTTTTTCTGCCACTCCTTTGTCTTTTAAATATGATTGCAAGGATTCAGTCATATCTAATGGTCCACATATAAAACATTGGTCTAAACCTTCCAGATCAATAAGATTTGCGTCGCTCAAATACGCTATTTTATCTTGTGTTATTCGTCCATTCAGAAATTCTGTGCTCTGGATCTCTCTTGAAAAAAAGTTAAAAATTAAAAACCTATCAAGATACTTATCTTTTATATCCTGTATTTCTGTTTTGTACATCATATCGGCGTACGTTTTATTTGAGTATAAAAGTGTTATTCTCGATTTGTTATTTCTTCTTAGTGTAGACTTTAAGATAGACATAATTGGAGTAATCCCTGACCCAGCCGCTATAAGTAGGAGATGATTTGCGTTTTCGCTATTGACAACAAAACTACCATCTGGGTTAGATATTTGGACTACATCCTCTATTTTTTTTGTTTTAAGAAATTCTGAAAACATACCATTTTTTATATGTTTGACGCCTATCTCAATAAAGTTTTTATTGGGTTCAGAACTGATGGAATAGGTTCTAGTGTGGTCGTCTTTTTTCATATTGAATCTGACACTGATATATTGGCCAGGTTTATGATTAAATTTCTCATGCAGAGAGTTGGGTAGACTAAATTTTATTCTACTGCTGCCCGCTGTCTCTCTCTTGATTGAGTTTATTTTAAGATCGTAAAATGTTTGTTTGACCATTTAAACACACTTAAAATGATCAAAGGGTTCTTTGCAATCCAAACATCTATATAGTGACTTGCATGCTGTTGAGCCAAATTCAGACACCTTTTCGGTTCTATAAGATGTACATTGTGGACACTTGACATCTTTTAATAAGGGTTCACCAATAGTATCTGCCTTCCTGGGATGTGGGGGTGAGATTCCAAACTCTTCCATTTTTTTCCTCCCATTTTCAGAAATCCAATCTGAGCTCCATGGTGGCGAAAATGACTTTTCAATTATGGCCGATATACCTATCTTTTTTAATTCACTCGCAATCTTTTCCTCAATGACTGAAATAGCTGGGCATCCAATATAGGTTGGAGCAATAATAACCACATGGTTTTTGTCGTTGCGCTTAATTTCTCTGATTACTCCCAAATCGTCTAATGTTAGGAAGGGTAATTCAGGATCGGTCAAGTCTTTTAAGACATCCCATGCTTTTTCAGTGCCTTTTTCCATATTCACCAACTTGAGTTTGGATACGCTCTTTGCATATATTGTAGGTCTGAAAGTAAATAGCCAAATGCCTCACTGTGTTCACCTTTCCGTCCACCTCTCTTTTTTAAAATAATGTCTGGAAAATCTAAATTCCCTTTTTGTAGAATAGCCTTAACTTCGTTTTTCCAACTGTCAAATATCGATGTTGGTTCGGGAAGGAAATCATTTTGCGAGCACATTTCAGTAAAATCGTCATTATTAAAAAGTTCTCCCAAGAAAGGTTCTAAGTTTGCAATAGCGTTAGACATTTTTAAATTGCTTTCATCTGTGCCATCGCCTAGCGTGACAACCCATTGAGACGCATATCTCGAATGATATGAAGTTTCCAAAAATGCCTTCTCCGAGAATTCCTTAAGCTTTGTAAAGCAACATTCAATTTTCACTCTCTCCCAAAAATATTTCATAAAGGTAGAAAAATAGAAAAGGCGTAAGACAGTATTTCCAAAATCGCCGTTTTCCTGCTCAACAAGCAATAAATTTTTATATTCATGCTCGAGTCGCAGGAACGCTAATTGATCCTCATTTTTATATCTTGAATTTATTTCACACGCCAAGCAGTACAATGTTTGCGCGTGTCCTATTAAGTCCAGAGCGATATTTGGAAGTGCAAGATCTTCTTCGAGCGTGGGGGCATGTCCACACCATTCTGATGTTCTATGGCCTAAAATTAGATTGTCATCAGCTATTCTCAGTAGACCTTCAAAAACCATATCGGCCATATTACTTTTCATTACATGTGACCTACATCATCTGGAACATCATAAAAAGTGGGATGGCGATAAATTTTATCGTCAGAACTAAAAGTTTCCTCTTTCTCATCAGGATCAGAAGATACTATGTCGATAGATCTTACTACCCAAATTGACTGTCCCTCTCCCCTACGACTGTATACGTTCCTCGCAGATAATATTGCCATTTCGCGGTCTGGAGCATGAATTGATCCACAGTGACGATGTGACAGGCCATTTTTTGGCTGGATAAATACCTCCCAGAGGATAGTTTCTTTTTCCTCACTAACCAATTTATTCAGCAGCCTGTAAGGCAGTTTGTTTCTTTAAAGCATGTGCATGTGCTGCAGCTCTTACCCAGCTACCTTCGTTCCAAGCTTTTTGTTTGGCAGATATCCTTTCATTGTTCATCGGACCATCCCCTCTTACTACTCTCCAAAACTCGTCCCAGTTTATTTCTCCATACGCATATCCACCTTGGCCATTATTTCTTTTTTTATCCCACTTCAAATCTTTATCGGGAACGGTAAGGCCGATTTTTTCGGCCTGAGGAACGATAGCATCCACAAATTTCTGCCGCAGCTCATCGTTTGTGTATCTTTTTATTTTCCATTTTACAGAGTTTTCAGTGTTAGGACTATCAGCATCACTGGGCCCAAACATCATAACACTTGGCCACCACCATCTGTTCAAGGCTCTCTGTGCCATTTCTTTCTGTGCTTTCGTCCCTTTAGCAAGGGTAAGCATTATTTCATATCCTTGTCGTTGGTGGAAACTTTCTTCCTTGCATATCCTTATCATTGCTCGCGCGTACGGACCATATGAACATCGGCAAAGGGGAATTTGGTTCATTATTGCTGCACCGTCGACAAGCCACCCAATGGCACCAATGTCTGCCCATGTAGGAGTAGGGTAATTAAAGATTGATGAGTATTTTGCTTTACCGGACAAGAGTTCTTGGTTCATTTCCATTCTTGATTTTCCGAGGGTCTCGGCTGCGCAATAAAGGTATAGTCCATGACCTGCTTCGTCTTGCACCTTTGCTAAAAGAGATAACTTTCTTCTAAGTGTAGGAGCTCGAGTGATCCAGTTTCCCTCTGGAAGCATACCCACAACCTCTGAATGCGCGTGTTGCCCTATTTGTCTGATCAATGTTTTTCTGTAGGCTTCAGGCATAGAATCTTTGGGCTCTATTTTTTCATCTCGATCGATTTTTTCCTGAAATTCTTCCAAAGATACTATTTTTTCGTTTTGTTTTCTAGCCATTGTACTTGCCTATCATTTACGTGTAATCCTTTATAAATATCTTATATGTTAAAAAAGGTTGCTCTTCAATATCTACCAAAAAATATACCAAAAAAAATTGTGATAAGATTTTATCTAATGTTAATCTAACGGAAATCCAATTTTTGATTTAATGGAATTGTGGTATGACGCCTTTAGAACGAGCAAAAAAATCTGCAGAGACAATGTGGAAGAAAGATAAAGCTTCTAAGGGAATTGGAATAAAAATAGAAAGCATAGCCCCTGGAAAAGCTGATTTAAGTTTAATAGTAAAGCAGAAACATCTCAATGGGCATGACATTTGCCACGGAGGATTTATTTTTACCCTTGCAGACAGTGCTTTTGCGTTTGCCTGTAACAGCTATAATCAAGCGGCAGTTGCCCAAAATAATATGATTACTTTTATAGCGCCCGCGCAAAAAGGTGAAAAGCTGATAGCAAAGGCTAGAGAGGTTAGTCGAACTGGCCGATCAGGGATTTATGATGTTTCCGTTTTTAATAACAAGAAACAGAAAATAGCCGAGTTCAGAGGACTTTCAAGAACGATCGGTGGGCAAAACTTTAAGGAATAAATGAATGAGGGATTTAACTCCAAAAAAACACGAATTGGAACCAATCGAGATTGCATCTATTGACGAAATAAAAGCCCTACAACTTGTTAGATTAAAGTGGTCTGTCGATCATGCCTATAAGAACGTTGCATTTTACAAAAAAAAATACGATGAAATCGGAATTCATCCTAGTGATTTGAAATATTTGGAGGATATAAAGCTATTCCCATTTACAACAAAAGAAGATCTTAGAAAGAACTATCCATTTAATATGTTTGCACACAAATTAAAGGATATTGCTAGAATACATGCTTCATCCGGCACCACAGGAAAACCGACAGTTGTTGCTTACACGAAAAATGATTTGGAAATGTGGGAGCACTTAATTGAGCGATGTCTGCGTGCCTCGGGCATGAAAAAGGGAGACATGCTTCATAATGCATATGGTTATGGGCTGTTTACTGGTGGCCTGGGCTTGCATGGAGGGGCTGAAAAAATGGGATTAACGGTTATCCCAGTTTCTGGTGGTATGACAGCAAGACAAGTACAGCTGATCAACGATTTTATGCCTAAAGGGATAACCGTTACACCCTCTTACATTCTATCTATTTTAGATGAATTCAAAGCACAGGGTTTAGACCCTAAGGAATCTTCATTGGAAGTTGGTATTTTCGGAGCTGAGCCTTGGACAAACTCTATGCGTAGCGAGATTGAGTCGCAATTTGATATGCATGCAGTTGATATTTATGGACTATCTGAGGTACTCGGACCGGGAGTGGCTAATGAGTGTGTTGAGTCAAAAGACGGTTTACACGTTTGGGAAGATTATTTTTATCCAGAGATAATCAATGTGGAAACTGGAAATGTTTTAGAGGATGGGGAGAAAGGTGAGTTGGTTTTTTCATCTTTATGCAAAGAGGCCTTTCCTATAATTAGATACAGGACCAAGGATTTAACAAAATTGATGAAGGGTACTGCGCGCTCTATGCGCAGGATGGAAAAGATAACCGGCCGCAGCGATGATATGATGATAATTAGAGGGGTAAATATCTTTCCCACGCAAATTGAGGAACAATTATTAAAAATAGATAGTTTATCCCCTCATTTTCAAATTAAACTGATTAAGGATGGAAGGATGGACAAGATGATAGTGTATACTGAGCACTACAAGTCAGAAGATGTGGAACAATCCTATGTGGAAAATTTGTCTGCTAACCTGAAAAAACGTGTAAAGGACATCATGGGGTTAAGCATTGAGGTAAATGTTGGAAAAAAAGGCTCGGTGCCAAGGTCGGAAGGAAAGGCTGTAAGAGTAATTGACGAAAGATAATATCAAACGGAGGAAAAATTGGAAAAGCGAACAACTAAAGGAAAAAGCAAGCTTTATGAGAGTGTAACAGAAACTATAGGGGATACGCCTTGCATAAGAATAAATACTCTAGCACCCAAGCATGTAAATATGTATGTCAAAGCTGAGTTTTTTAATCCCGCCAGTTCAGTCAAGGACCGTCTAGCAATAAGTATTATAGAAAATGCTGAGCAAAAAGGCTTGCTCAAGCCAGGCCAAACAGTAGTCGAAGCAACAAGTGGCAACACGGGTATCGGATTGGCAATGGTGTGTGCGGCTAGGGGCTATCCGCTTGTCGTGACTATGGCAGACAGTTTTTCGATAGAGCGAAGGAAAATTATGAGATATTTGGGTGCCAAAGTTGTTTTGACGCCCAGAGCCGAAAAGGGTTTTGGAATGTATAATAAGGCAAAAGAGCTGGCCGAAAAAAATGGATGGTTTTTTGCACAACAATTTGAAACAGAAGCAAATGCAGAAATACATCAAAATACCACAGCACAAGAGATTTTGAACGACTTCTCGGATGTTGGATTGGATTATTGGGTTAGTGGGTATGGTACTGGAGGAACTGTTTCTGGAGTTGGACGGGTATTAAGAGAAAAAAGTCCTAGAACCAAAATAATTTTAACCGAGCCGGAAAACGCAGCTTTGATTGGGAGTGAATTGAAGCAAGATAGACACTCCGACAATACACCAGCTACAAGTCACTCTTCTTGGAATCCCCATTTGATCCAGGGGTGGACACCAGATTTTATACCATTTGTTCTGCAGGAGGCCATAGATAATAACTATTTTGACAAGTTGCTTCCCGTTTCCGGTGAGCAAGGAATTACATGGGCAAAAAGATTAGCGCGAGCGGAAGGAATTATTACAGGAATATCGGGAGGTTCAACATTTGCAATTGCTATGGAAGTTGCGAAAGACGCCCCACCTGACTCAAATATTTTGTGTATGTTGCCTGATACTGGAGAAAGGTATCTGTCTTCACCCCTTTTTGAAGAAATTCCTGAAGAAATGACTGATGACGAGAAAAAAATATCACTGTCAACACCGAATTATCAACTATAATAATAAAAGAAAACTTTTATGTTTGATTCGTTTTGTCCACGACGGTTTAGAATCATGCTCAAAAAGATATTTTTAAAAAATAATCCTCACAAAAAGACATAAAAGATAAAAAAAGTGCTTTAAATCAATAACTTAGAAATTTGTTACTGATTCCCAGTCAAATTCAAAAAAAGGCTTTAATTTAACTGGTCAAGTCAATAGCTTTTTTATCAACAATTTTATCCACAGGCACTATCTCATTGAAAAATCTAAAAAATTGCTTTTTTTCTTACAGTAAATTTTCTAAGTAGTAGGATCCTTGCTAGGCTTTAGTAGACAGACGTAACGGAGGCTAACACCGTTATCAAGCCCAATTTGTTTATCACGATTCGGTTTTTTATTCAGTGATTTTGCAGCTTCAACACATGCATTTTTTGTTAGATAGGATCGATTCAGATCACTAATAGAATGCGATACATCGAACCCAATGCCACTTACTACAGAATATAGGAATAAACCCCACATCTGGTCAACCATTAGAGAACTCCCTTTATAACAATAAATACTATTATTTGGTAATAATACTACTCGTAATTTCCTATTCATGATAGACCAATTAATGTCTTCATTAGGAGAAATAGTTGACAAAAATATATTTGGCATACGGATCGAATTTAAACCATCGACAAATGGCGGACAGGTGCCCCGATGCAAGATATCTGGGAAATACAATGCTGAAAGACTGGAGACTAATATTTAAGTCGGTCGCTACTATTGAAAAAGATTTAGGTAAACATGTACCTGTAGGAGTTTTTCAAATCACTGAGGAGTGTGAAAAAGCTCTGGATATTTATGAAGACTATCCACAGTTATACGATAAGAAGGAATTAAATGTCATATTAGATGGCACTCAGGTGACAGCAATGACCTATATTATGGTTGGAAAATATGGCATTGCTCCACCATCTAGAAAGTACTTCAATGTGATTAGCGAAGGCTACAAGAACTGCGATTTAAACTTAGATTTTTTACTGGAGGCCCATGAAAATTCTATTATAGCTGACAGTGGTAAAGGATATGAAAGTGCTCGATGGAAGCAATGATCAGCTAGTATCTAACGCATTTTTTTAAGTAATAAGGGCAGTATTTACTACTGCCCTTATTTTTCGATTTTAGTCTTCCTCTGGTAAAACTAAATTAAGTATGACTGCGACTATAGCTGTTGGTGCGACAGCTGAAGTAGCTAACACTTTTACTACACCTGGAAGATATTGAACCGCGGAAGGTACTAAATTCAAGCCTAACCCTACCGCCAATGAAACAGCGATTATAACCATATTTCTTCTATTAAGTTTAACTTCACTTAATACATTTAGGCCGGCTGCTGCCACCATTCCGAACATAACTATAACACCGCCGCCTAATACTGGAAGTGGCATGGAGGCTATAATTGCACCTATTTTTGGAATCAGGCCACAGACAACCAAAACTATTGCTCCAATTGTCACTACATGACGAGACATAACCCCTGTCATACCTACTATACCGACGTTTTGGCTAAATGAGGTATTTGGTAACCCTCCAAAAACTCCCGCTACAGCGCTACCCAGTCCATCGGCATATGTTGCACCTGAAATTTCTTCATCGGTTGCTTCTCTACCTGCCCCAGCCTTTATAGTTGCTGATGTGTCTCCGACTGTCTCTATCGCAGAAACGATACAAACCAATGTAACTGCGATTACAGCACCGAGACTGAATTCAAAGCCATAAGGTAATGGTGTGAGGCCGGAAAACCAACTCGCTTTAGCTACGGGTGCAAAGTTGACCATTCCTTGCGCAAACGCAAGGATGTAACCAGCTATTATACCAATTAATACAGCCGCATTCGATATTAAGCCTTTCCCAAAAAACTTACATATCAAAGCAACAATTACAACAGCACCTGCTACACTCCAATGCATTAGAGAGCCAAAGCTTTCCGCTTCCATTTGGAATTTTGCAGCGCCTCCAGCGGCATACTTGATTGCAACTGGAATTAAATAAAGGCCAATTGCTAGGATAACTAGCCCCGTAACTAGTGGTGGAAATAGCCACCTGATGTCTTTAATTACAGCACCAAGTAGAAAGTGAATTACACCTCCTATTATACAGGATGTTAATGCAACGGATAGACCTTGGGTTGCGGCAATACCTGCTAATACGCCCACAAAAGCAAAGCTAGTTCCTTGCATGATAGGTAGCCTTGCACCCACTGGTCCAAAACCGACTGTTTGAAATAGTGTTGCTATACCGGCAAAAAGCATAGCCATTTGAATTAAATAGATCTGCTCTGCTCCTCCAAATGCCAATCCTGCAGCACCAGCCACTATTACCGATGGAGTAACATTAGAAGCAAACATAGCAAGGACATGTTGAAGTCCCAAGGCGCTAGCTTCTCCTAATGGTGGTGTCATGTTTGGATCTGCGTATTGACTATTTATATTTGAATTACTCATCAATTTCTCCTTATATTGTTGTTGATAGAGTACTAGACACAAGATATGCTAACTAAGTATCCATGGCAATATATTAACGCCTCGGTAGTTTTTCAGTGGTTAAACTGTGACAAAGTTCCTACACTACTTAAATCCAACTAATTAAAAGACACGCAAGTTGAATAATAAAATTGAAAATACTTTATTCCAGTGCAGAGCAATAAATAAGGAATTTGGAAACGTTAGGGCAAATAACGACATTTCCATAAATGTAAGATCTTCCCAAATCCATGCATTATTAGGCGAAAACGGAGCTGGAAAATCTACGCTTGTAAAAATCATCTATGGGTTGCTCCAGCCAGACAGCGGTAGTATGACATTTTTAAATGAGGAATATTCCCCAAAGAGTCCCAAGGATGCAAGAGCCTTAGGCGTCGGTATGGTATTCCAACACTTTTCTTTATTTGAACCCCTGACGGCATTTGAAAATATCTTAGTGGGATTAGATAAGGAGCTTGGTGAAAAGGAACTCCATGCGAGTGTAATAATGTTATCTGAAAGTTATGGCTTAGAAGTAAATTTATCTTCTTTTATAGGAGATTTATCAGCTGGAGAACGGCAAAGAGTTGAAATTATCCGTGCCTTGATACAAAAGCCCAAGCTTTTGATTATGGATGAACCAACATCGGTTCTCACACCATTTGAATGTGAGAGCTTATTTAAGACTTTGAAAAAATTGGCTAGCGAAGGAACTTCTATTCTTTACATATCACACAAGTTAAAGGAAATTGCCGATTTATGTGACACGGCATCTGTTCTCAGAAAAGGCGCAATAGTTGGCGAGTATGATCCAAAAAAAATGACACCAAGAGAGCTTGGAGAGATAATGGTTGGCCAATCATTATTCGAACCTAAACGACCAGTGGCAGCAAATAAAAGTAACAAAGTTCTTTCTGTAAAAATAAACGAAGTTAAACCTGATACACAGTTTGGAGTGACATTAAAAAATATTGATCTTGCGGTTTATCAGTCCGAAATTCTAGGCATTGGGGGAGTTGCGGGAAATGGACAAGAAGAACTAATGCAAGTTCTCACGGGAGAGAAAAAAGATCGGAATGTTTCTATCAAATATATGGATAATGATATTGAAATGCTCAATCCTCGAGAAAGGCGAGAAATTGGGTTGGCTTTTGCTCCTGAAGAAAGACTTGGACATGCAGCCGTTGGAAATCTTAATTTATTGGAGAATAGCCTTATAACAGACCCTAAAAAACGCTTTCAAATGAAAATGGGTTTTATCGATTTTAGTGAATTAAATGAATATACGAATGAAATAATTGAGAAATTTAACGTAAAGACCACTGGTGTAAGTGCACTTGCTTCATCACTGTCTGGTGGTAATCTCCAGAAGTTTGTTGTTGGAAGAGAGATTGGGCAAAACCCTTCCTTATTCATAGTAAACCAACCTACATGGGGTGTAGATGCTCTCTCAGCGGCAAATATAAGACAGGCAATTGTTGATATAGCAAATACAGGTGCTGCTATTATTTTAATAAGCCAAGACTTGGATGAGATCCTTGAAATATCAAATAAGGTTGCTTTTTTGACAAATGGGAATCTTTCAATACCGACTAACACTATGGATATAAAAACAGACGAAATCGGTGCAATAATGGGTGGTATAAGTGATTAGAGGTATGCTTTATGTTTAAGCTAATTCCGAGAGAAAATGTTTCTCCGGTTCTTTCTTTGCTGGGCCCATTATTTTCCGTTGGGCTCACGATGATAGTTGGAGGAATACTATTTTATTTTCTAGGAGTAGATCCCTTTGCCGCTATAAAAATGATATTTTGGGATCCTTTAATGAGCGAAACATTTTCAACATACTCTATTCCACAAATTTTTATAAAAGGGGCTCCTTTGATTTTGATCGCGCTCGGCCTCTCTGTTGGCTTCAAAGCAAATGTCTGGAATATAGGAGCAGAGGGTCAGTACATTATGGGAGCCATATTTGGTGCATCATTTGCACTTTCTCTTTATCCGTTGGAAAGTATTGTTATTTTTCCTGCAATGATACTAATCGGTGTCATAGGAGGATGTTTATGGTCAATGATTCCAGCTTTTTTGAAAGTCAAGTTTCAAGTCAACGAGATACTAGTTTCTCTAATGCTAGTATATGTAGCGGAGCAAATTCTAGCTCTTGCATCATTGGGATTTTTAAGAAATCCGGATGGTGCTGGTTTTCCTGGTTCTCGTAATTTGAACCAATACACATCAGCCTCAAACGCTGAGATTATTGCGGGAACTGGAATACATCTGGGAGTGCTACTTTCTTTATTGATGGTCATTTTTTTCTACGTGCTATTATTTCGGCACAGCCTGGGGTTCAAAATAAAGCTACTTGGAAATTCCCCAAAAGCGTCAGGTTTTTCTGGCGATAACCCTAACAAGCTCATCTTTCTTTGTTTAACTTTGTCTGGAAGTTTAGCTGGTTTGGCTGGAATAATGGAAGTAGCTGGACCTGCGGGACAGATCAACATTGACTTTAATGTCGGCTACGGATTTACGGCTATAATAGTAGCATTTCTTGGCAGGCTAAACCCTATTGGCATTTTTTTCGCTGGTATAGTCATGGCACTAACTTATGTTGGGGGAGAGCTTACGCAATTCATGCTTAATTTACCAGCTGCCGCAATCCAGGTTTTCCAGGGAATGCTTTTATTTTTCTTGCTCTCATTTGATCTCTTTGTTCATTACAAAATAAAACTCAAAGGAAATAAGTAAATGGATCTTTCGGAAATTAATTTCGCTGTCTTGGTTGCTAGCCTAATCGTGGCCTCAACACCGCTTGTTCTAGCGGCTCTTGGGGAGTTGATTGTTGAAAAATCAGGTGTCTTGAACCTTGGTGTTGAAGGCATGATGATAATAGGTGCGGTTACCGGTTTTATAGTTGGAGTAGAAACTGGGTCTGCCTATATTGGGATGATGGCGGCAGCAATGGCGGGAGCACTTCTTTCTCTACTATTCGCATTTATTATTTTGATAATGCAGGCTAATCAGGTGGCGTCGGGCCTAGCCTTAACTATTTTTGGGCTGGGAATAGCAGCTCTAATGGGTCACCCTTACACTGGTATAAAATCACCACAAATTTCAACCATTTCAGTTCCTTTTATAAGTGAAATCCCAGTACTCGGAACAATGTTTTTCCAACATGATTTGATAGTTTATCTATCGCTAATATCTGTGCTAGTCATTTGGTACTTTCTTAATCGTATGAGAACAGGACTCATCCTCAGATCAGTAGGGGAAGATCATGATGTAGCACATTCATTAGGTTACAGAGTAGTAACTATCCGGTTTTTGGCTATTACTTTTGGTGGAGCGATGGCCGGAGTTGGAGGAGGATATCTATCACTCGTGAGAGTTCCACAATGGACAGAGGGAATGACGGCCGGGGCAGGCTGGATTGCCCTTGCTCTCGTTGTATTTTCGGGATGGAGACCCTTTCGGTTACTTATAGGAGCATATATTTTCGGCGGTATAACAATTCTTCAGCTAAACTTGCAAGCAATTGGGGTAAATATAAATATTGCGTTATTATCTATGGCTCCATATCTTGCAACGATATTAGCTTTAGTGGTAATATCAATGAGTCGATTCCGCGGGAATAGGGGAGCTCCGGGATGTTTAGGTAGATCGTTTGTGAAGATAACATAACACTTATTTAAAAATGGAGAGAATATGAGACAATTTATGAAATATTTTTCAGCTTCTTTTTTATTCATATCAATGGTGATTACTTCAAGTATCGCTATTGCGGCGGATTATAAAGTAGGCTTTATATATATTGGTCCTCCAGGGGACCACGGTTGGAATTATCAACATGACGTCGGGAGAAAAGCTGTGGATGAGGCTTTCGGAGATAAAGTAGAAACAGTCTTCCAAGAAAATGTTCCAGAAAGTGCTGACGCTGAACGCGTAATGACCCAAATGGCTCTCTCTGGGGCAGATATGATTTTTGCTACGTCTTTTGGTTACATGGAACCCGTGCTAAATGTTGCAAAGAAGTTCCCGAAAGTAAAATTTGAACATGCCACTGGATATATGACTGCCGATAATGTCTCAACTTATAGTGCGAGGTTCTATGAAGGCAGAACAGTGGCAGGCCATATTGCAGGAAAGATGACCAAATCCAATACAATTGGATATGTCGCATCATATCCCATTCCTGAGGTTGTTAGAGGGATAAATTCTGCTTATCTTGCCGCAAAGAAAGCTAATCCAAATGTGGAATTCAAAGTTATCTGGATTTTCACATGGTATGACCCTGCTAAAGAGGCTGATGCCGCAAAAACCTTAATTTCCCAGGGTGCAGACGTCATATTACAGCACGTTGATAGTTCTGCTATAATGACCGTCGCTGAAGAAGCGGGTGTGTATGCCTTTGGTCAGGCATCCGATATGAGTGCCTTTGGCCCTAATGCTCATCTGACGGCTATTATCAATGGATGGGCTCCATATTATGTAAAAAAGGTTAAACAGGGTATGGACGGAACTTGGAAGGGTGCTGAGCAAACTTTCGATGGAATTGGAGCGGGCATGGTCATTATTGGACCTCTTTCCGATAAGATTCCAGACAGTGTAAAGAAAGAGGCAATGGAAATCAGAGATGGTATTGCTTCGGGAACACTTCATTCCTTTACAGGTCCAATCAATAAGCAAGATGGTTCGCCATGGCTAAAAGCTGGCGAAACAGCTGACATGGGTACTTTACTAGGCATGAACTTCTATGTTGAAGGTATTGAGGGTGATATCCCGCAATAAGGTAAACTTGATAGTGGAAAAAGGCCCTACCAAGGGCCTTTTTTTTGGAGATTTGGTAAAAAATGAAAATATTTAAAGGAAGAATTTTTTCGTTTTTAAGGAAACCAGAAGATATTAATGATACTGGTAGCTACATCTATCTAGAAAAAGGAGGAGTAACATTTGATGATAAGGGAATTATCATTGAAGTTGACGATTATTCCAAACTTAGTAAGAAATACGAGAATACTGAAACAATAGATTTTGGATCTAAAATAATCTTTCCTGGGTTCATAGATCTACACAATCATTTCCCCCAAACACAGGTAATCGCTTCATATGGAACAAAATTACTTGAATGGCTGAATAAATATACTTTCCCAAACGAAAGCTTATTCGTTGATGATAAGCATTGTGAAAGAGAGTCAAAAATATTTTTAGATTTATTAAATCATAATGGTATTACAACTTCTGTTTCATTTGGATCAGTGCACCCTAATTCAGTAGAATATCTATTTCAGGAAGCGCATAGAAGAAACATGTGTGTTATTGCTGGTAACGTGTTGATGGATAGAAATGCGCCAGATACAGTTCTAGAGAAAGCCGATAAAAGCTATTTAAGTAGCAAAGAGATAATTAGTAAGTGGCATAATGTCAGCCGTTGCAAATATGCAATAACACCTAGATTTGCAATAACCTCCACTCCTGAGTTGATGGAAGTTTCTCAAACCTTATGTGCTGAAAATCAATCATGTTATGTGCAAACGCATTTATCTGAAAATATAGACGAAATTAAAACAACACTGGAACTATTTCCAGATCAAAAAGATTACTTATCTATCTATGACAAATATAAGTTGCTCTCGAACAAAACATTATTAGCTCATTCTATACACTTGGAAATGAACGAGATTGAGAGAATGAAAGAAACAAAGTCTATTGCTGTCCATTGCCCAACATCAAACCTATTTCTTGGAAGTGGGCTATTTAAATTTAAAGAGTTAGAAGAGAAAGGAGTAAGAACCGCAATAGCAACAGATGTAGGAGGCGGTACATCCTTCTCAATGTTAAGAACGCTCGACGAAGCGTACAAAATTCAGCAATTAGGAAACTATAGCCTTAATCCCCTAGCCTCATACTTTTGGTCAACTATGGGTAATGCAGAGTGTCTTGGACTTCAGGATCAAATCGGAACAATCAAGACCGGAAACTGTGCTGACTTGATAGTTTTAAATAGTAAAAGTACTCCTTTAATGAGACATAGAATGGAAAAATGTAAAACGATTGAAGAAGAACTATTCATCCTTCAGACCTTAGGAGATGATCGAGCAATAGACTCGGTATTTATTGCTGGTAAAAAAATTAAATAACCTTACTGCTGATTTTTCAGCCTTATTTCTGCGATTTTGTGTATTTCCTCTATAGCTGTATCAAACTCTGTTTCAACAGTATTTTGTAGCCTCACCTCAATATTTCTAAATACTTCTTCTTTTTTTAAGCCTGATACAGCGATAATAAAAGGAAATTTGAATTTATTCATGTAGTCTTTGTTTAACATACTCAATAGATTATATTCACTTCCAGAAAGATTATCTAGACCAGCTCGGTTTTGTTCTTTCTTTGAATGGGCTGTTAGTTTGTTCTGTTGTCCCTTCTTAATACCTAATTCTGGATGTTCTAAAATTAGTTTCATTTTCGATTGATGATCCATCTTGGTTACATAGTCCTTCATTAAGCTCAATATTTCCAAGGGTGACAAGGTATCCAAACGCTGGTGCTCGTATATTGCAAGCGCTATATGAGGTGAATTTTCATACAAGCTGCCATAATGCCTAATGAATTTTTCTTGCTCCAAAGGTTGCCTTTTCTTTGGTTGTTTTTTGTCTCGTTATAGTTACCATGTAATAACAAAAAAAAAAGAGCTTTTAATAAATGACAGGTCTTACCACACATGTTTTAGATTTGACCCAAGGGAAACCGGCGGATGCACTTGAAATTAGTTTTTATACTACGCAGTCAGACAGGAAAGAATTGATTGCTCATTTTGTAACCAATTCTGATGGAAGATTAAATAAGCCAATATTTGATCAGTCAAATATTCGAGAAGGATGGTATGAAATGGTATTTCATGCTGGAAAATATTTGGTGGCAAAACATAAAATGAAAGAAACGGATTTATTTTTTGATAATATTTCTATCTGCTTTCAAATTAATGACCTAAAGCAACACTATCATGTCCCTCTGTTACTATCTAAGTTCGGCTACAGTACCTATCGAGGCAGTTAAGCATGGATTTTGATTATCTTGAGTGGATAGAGTTTATGGTTCGATGGTTTCATGTAATTGCTGGAATTGCATGGATAGGATCTAGCTTTTATTTTATTGCGCTCGACCTAAGTCTAAGAAAATCATCCTCATTGCCTAAAGAGGCACACGGAGAGGCTTGGCAAGTTCATGGAGGTGGTTTTTATAATTTGGTAAAATATCTCGTGGCTCCAAATCATCTACCCGATCACTTAACTTGGTTTAAGTGGGAGGCTTATGCTACATGGATTACCGGTGCAGCGCTATTCATACTCGTCTACTATCTTGGTGCTGAACTATATCTAATTGATTATGAAAAAATTGAATTATCTAAAACTGCTGCTGTTTTAATATCAATAGCAGGTGTTATATTTGGATGGGTGATATACGATCTAATATGCAGATTGCTGGTTGGCAAATCTAATTTAGTATTGTCAATTGTACTATTAATATTTTTTGCATTTTTGTCTTGGGCATCCTATTCATTACTAAGTTCGAGAGGGGCTTTTATGCAGATGGGAGTAACTCTTGGTACGATAATGGTAGCAAATGTTCTGATGGTAATTATTCCAGGTCAGAAAAAAGTTGTAGCACAATTAATCGCCAAGAAGACACCCAGCCCTAAATATGGTATCCGTGCAAAACAAAGATCTCTTCACAACAACTATTTGACCCTTCCTGTAATCTTTATAATGATCGGCAATCATTATCCTACCGCCTATGCTACCTCCTATTCTTGGGTGATAATTGTATTGACCATAATTATAGGAGGCCTTGTTAGACATTTTTTTAATGAGAGACACGCTGGTAACAAGAGCCCGTATTGGGTTGCAATTCCAATTGTAATCCTATCATGGGGTTCTCTAATGTTGTCTGAAGTTGACGAACCTAGTTTGGACCAACTATCGCCAGAAAAGCTAAGCCTAATCGAAAGCTCATTTTCAAAAGAATTCAAAGATAATATTATGGAGGTGACGGCTTATAAATGTTCCACTTGCCATGTTATGGAGCCATCTTGGGAAGGAATGAAAAAACCTCCTAAAGGGGTTTATTTGAGCGAATTCAGTCACTTGATTAATAACTATGAAACTATTTATAAGCAGGTTGCTGCGTCAAGGGCGATGCCACCTGGCAATATTACTTTTTTAGAAGACGAGGAGCGGTTATTGTACGCAAACCTTTTTCATAAGATTGAGGAAATATTAAGAGAAGAGAAGTGAGCAGTATGGAAACGAAACTCAGAGATCTAGAAGGTTACCATGGCGAAATTCCTCACTTTAGCTGGCCAGGGGGTAGAAAGTTGGCGGTTCAATTCGTTTTGAACTTAGAAGAAGGTGGTGAAAATTCAATAATCTATGGAGATAATCATTCCGAGACTTTTCTTTCAGAGATCATAGGTGCCGAGCCATTTTTTGGTCAACGACACATGTCCATGGAAAGTTTATATGAATATGGTACTAGAGCCGGTGTTTGGCGAATTTTAAAACTATTCAGAGAAAGACAAATCCCGATAACAATTTTCGCTGTAGCACAAGCTTTGGAAGAAAATCCAAGAATTGTAGATCAAATTTTGAAAGATAATCATGAGATTTGTTCCCATGGACTAAGATGGATAAACTACAAAGATGTTCCCAGAGCCACTGAAAAAGAGCATATGCAAAAAGCAATAGAGATTCAAAAAAGAATCTGTGGAGAAAGACCTATGGGTTGGTACACAGGTCGTACCTCAGAGAATACAAGGGATTTGGTTTGTGAAGAAGGGGGCTTTCTTTATGACTCAGACGACTATAGTGATGACTTACCATTTTGGTCTAAAATGACAAAAAAGCCGCACTTAATTATACCTTACACTCTTGATACTAATGACATGAGATTTCTAACCCCGCAAGGATTTCATAATGGCGAGCATTTTTTTAATTATCTTAAGGATAGTTTTGACTGTCTATACGAAGAAAGGCATGAAGGTTCTAAGATTATGAACATTGGACTTCATTGTCGTATAATTGGAAAACCGGGAAGGTTCCCAGCACTAAAAAAGTTTGTTGATTACATTCAGTCATTCAGTGATGTCTGGTTTACAACTAGAATAGGAATTGCGAGGCATTGGAGAAAGGTACTACCACATGAAAAATGAAGACAAATTAATAGTATCAAAAAAGGTTAATTTGGCATCACCGAAAGCAGGGGCAAAAATCATTGATGTGTCTGACGACTTTTTTGCAAAATGTGATCGAATGTTAAATGACACTGATCCTATTTTCATTGACGATAAATATGATGATCATGGAAAATGGATGGATGGTTGGGAAAGCCGTAGAAAAAGAGTAGAAGGAAACGACTGGGCTATAATTGGCTTAGGAGGCAGATGTTCTATAGAGGATGTAATAATTGATACTAGTCATTTTACTGGTAACTATCCGCCAGTTGCCTCGCTAGATTTCTCATCTAACAATAGTTATGAAGCAGGATCTTTGGACTGGCACACACTTCTTGAAAAACAGATTTTGAAAGGAGATCACATAAATGAATATAAGCTCCTAAAAAATCAAAATGTAACCTATGTTAGATTAAATATTTTCCCAGATGGAGGTGTAGCGCGGCTTAGACTTTTTGGAGATCTTATTCCCTTTTCTCAGGATCTATCTAAAGACTTAGAATTATCTGCTCTAAAAAATGGAGGCAAAATCATTGGGTATAATAACGCACACTATGGCAATGTAAACGCTCTCCTGTCTGAAGGTAGAGGAACTACAATGGGTGACGGGTGGGAGACTCGGCGTAGGCGTGTCCCTGGAAATGATTTTATAATCATTGAATTAGGAACACCTGGGCTGATATCGAATGTAGAAATAGATACCTGTCACTTCAAGGGTAATTTTCCAGATAGAGCTTCAATTCAAACAATTGATTTAAAAAATGAAAAAGACAAAATAAAAGCATTTGAAGCTTCTAGTAACTGGGAATTTTTTTTAGATGAGAAAAAATGCAAACCAGACTTTATTCATAACTTTGGAAAAAATGATTTCTTACACGAAAATACGGTCTCCCACGTGAGATTAAACATCTATCCTGATGGGGGAGTTTCGAGATTTCGAATTTTTGGTCAACCAGTAAGCTAAAATGCATTTAAATTTAGAAAAGCTGACCATAAGCCAGAAATTATTCGAACCTTTTGGTGATGTAATTTCAAAAGGGATGGAAAATAATAAATTTCTGATAAATCAGGGATATTGTGAGAGGTTTGATGAGGTAGCGACGGTGCAAGTGCTGGACAAAAAAGCCAATCCAATCATTTCAATATTTTCTGCTACTCCTAGAAAAAGACCGATAAAAATTGATTATCTGGAGATGCATCCTCTGGCATCTCAAGCATTTATGCCAATACAAAAAATAGATTGGCAAGTAGTCGTGGCAAATGATAATGACGGATCCCCAGATCTTTCTTCAATCAAGTATTTCGAAGTGCCAGGTAATGTAGGTATAAATTACAATCCAAAAGTTTGGCATTTTCCACTGCTCGTTAATACAGCTCAAGATTTTTTGGTTGTCGATAGATCATCAGCATTGGATGCAGGCAAAGAAAATTTGAGAGAGTTTTTTTTTCAAAGCAATGGTAATGAGATTTACATAGAGTGATCATTATGCACCGCAGCTAAAATTTTTGAAGGTGTTGCGGGAGCATTTAATAAATCTGCATTTGATGTTTCGCTAGCCATTGAGACGGCATTTTTCAAAGCCAAAAAGTGAGAAATGGATAGTAATAGAGGGGGCTCACCGACAGCTTTAGATCTAAATATTGTCTTCTCTTCATTGGGAGTATTCTCTAATAGCTTAATATTAAATTCAGGTGGTACATCTCGGCTTCCAGGTATTTTATACGTTGAGGGGCCAAGAGTTAAAAGTTTGCCTTCTGGATTAAAATATAGTTCTTCACAAGTTAGCCATCCTATACCCTGGATGAAACCTCCTTCTATCTGCCCTCTATCAATTAGGGGGTTGAGAGAGCTCCCACAGTCTTGAATGATGTCTGCCCTAAGTATTCGACTTTCTCCTGTATCAATATCTATAATTGCTTCCGATACTGCCGCTCCCCACGTGAAATAAAAATAGGGGCTTCCCTTAAATTTTTCCTGATCCCATGAGATTTTTGGTGTTTTATAAAAGCCCGTTGATGAAAGAGATATTCTGTTTTCCCAGCAGGAAAATGCTAATTCCTTAAAAGTCATGCTCTTATTTCCGCTCAGTATCAGACCGTTCTTAAATTCAATAGAAGAGGGTGGCTTTTTAAAAACTTTGCTCGCGTGTTTAAGCATTCTTTGTTTGATAACAGTAGCTGCTTTCCACGCAGCCATACCATTAATATCGGAGCCAGACGATGCAGCTGTAGCTGAGGTGTTTGGGACCTCATCGGTATTTGTTCCAGCAATATGTACATAGTCTAAAGGAATGTTGAAACATTCTGAGACGACCTGAGCCACTTTGGTAAATAGGCCTTGTCCCATCTCTGTTCCGCCATGATTTAGTCTCACCGAACCATCTGTGTATACATGGACTAATGCTCCTGCTTGATTTAAGGATACCTTATTAAAAGATATCCCAAACTTGGCGGGCATGAAGGCAATTCCTTTTCTGTAAGGCTGATTTTTATTAATTTGCGACGTGTTAAACCTTTCTACAAGAAGCTTTCTTTTTTCTAGACCTGCGAAAGTTTCCATCTCATTAATTATTTTTTCAATTTTAATATTTTTAACTATTTGCCCATAGGGTGTTTTAATTCCATTTTTAGCGGAATAATAATTTTCACGTCTAAGTGCATCTAAATCGATTCCGAGAAATCGAGAAACTCTTTCAAGAATAGTCTCAATTGCAAGCATTCCTTGAGGGCCACCAAAGCCTCTAAACGCTGTGTTAGATACGGTGTTTGTTTTACATATATAGCCTCGTGCGGTAAAATCTTTAAAAGAGTAACAGTTATCTAAATGGGTCAATGCCCTCGACATTACAGGAGCTGACAGATCGCAGACATTACCTGCATTGCTAAGCAATGTGATGTCTAATCCCTTAATCTTTCCTTTTTTATTAAAACCTACGGTGTATTTCACTTCAAAGTCATGACGTTTCCCGGATGATGCCATGTCATCTTTGCGATTAAGACGAAGCTTAACAGGCTTATCCAAAATGTATGCTCCTAGAGCTGCTATGGCGGCGTATATTGTTGACTGGCTTTCTTTACCTCCAAAGCCACCGCCAAGTCTCCTGACCTTACTAGAGATCTTGGCCGCTGGAATATTTAAAACGTTGGATACACCATGCTGGACTTCAGTTGGATGTTGTGTGCTTGACCAGATTGTGAACTCAGAGTTTTCATGCGGAATGGCAAGAGCAATATGTGTCTCCAAATAAAAGTGATCTTGACCCCCCATAGAAAATGAACCCATAAGTTTATGGGGTGCCTGCTTAATCTGTTCGTTTGCCTTACCTCTCTCAAAGTGAATTGGTTTTAAAAAGAAGTTTTTTTTCTTGAACGCTAAATCCAAGTCTAATATCGGTGTTTTATCTTTTTTATAGACAATCTTCACTTCATTTACGGCTGCCCTCGCTCTCTCCATTGATGAAGCAACAATGAGCCCGATAGGTTGGCCTACATAAGTCACCTCTTTTTCTGCAAAGATTGGCTCATCTGCAAAAATAGGCGCTATATCATTCCTACCAGGTATGTCTTTTGCTGTAATAACTGTAATGCTTGGATCAAATTTTTTTGCTTTTTCGGTCTCAATAGAAGTTATCATACCAGATGGTATTTCTGAGAGGATAAGAGCTCCATGCAAAGTATTTTCTGACAATGGAATATCGTCTATGTACTCGGCTCTTCCCGTAAGTTGTCTGAAAGACGAATCTTGGTAGTGAGACTTTCCAACTGAAATATTATTTTTGTTATCTAACGCCATCAAATACTCATTATCGAATGTTGTTTCTCACCACTTATGGCGGATCTTTGCATTTTTTTTATCAATCCAACCATTGCAGCCGATCGATATTTTGCTGTCCCTCTAAGATCACTTATTGGAGAAATATCATGACTTAAAGCAGTTATTAGAGAGTTTTCGTTAAAGCGTAGATTACTATCCTTTAATAATTTACCCGTTTTATCTAATAACAAAGGCGTGGGTCCTACGCCCCCAGCAGATAAAATAATATTCTCTATAGTGTAGTTTTTATCCATCTTAAATTTGGCTGCCAGCGATAAAGTTGATATATCTTGATCATACCTTTTTGATAGCTTCCAAGAAAAAATTGAATCTTCCTTTTTTGTTTTTGGTACCTTAACCTTGTATATAAGCTCATTGCGTTTCAGAGCGTTCTTTCTATATCCCTTAAAAAAATCTTTAATCGGAATAGTTCTTTCTCCTTTTGGACCGAGTAGAGACAATTCAGCCTCCAATATGAAAAATAGGGGAGCTAGGTCACCAATAGGGCTCGATGTCCCAAGATTCCCTCCAACCGTTGCGGCTGTTCTAATCTGTGGAGAACCAAACCTAATAATTGTATCCAGAAAGGGGGAGAAAAATTCACGGCATAACTCTTCGAATTTAGACAGTGTAACACAAGCTCCTATTTCAAATGATGAAGTCCTGGTCTTAATTGTAGACATTTCTTTAATATTATTCAGAAATAATATTTTCTGTTCTTTAAAATTGGAGTCTTCCGCTTCAAGGTTCCAGTCTGTACCTCCAGACAAAACAGTGTAATTTTTTTCCTTTGATACAAATTCAATTAGTTCTTTTTTAGAGCCTGGGTAAATGTAAGTTGTCTTTCCAAAAATTGCGGTCTTTAATTTTGAGCCTTTACTATTTATAGGCATTGGAAACTTTATTTTTTCTTTGAGAGATTGGATCCCGTTCACTATTGGTCTATACCCTGTACAGCGACATAAGTTTCCAGATAGAGAGTCATGGATAACGCTCTCAGAAGGGCTTTTATGTTTTTCTTTTAATGCAAGCGCTGCCATTACAAAGCCAGGTGTGCAAAACCCACATTGCGACGCCGCCTCGGAGTTTAGTGCTTGAATTAAAGGTTTAGCAGAGCATAATTTGCTAGCACCTTCAATTGTTACTATATTTTTATCAATTATTTGTCCCACCTTTAAAATACAAGAGTTTACTGGTGCTAAGGATCCTTTTTCATCAAAAATCAATACAGAGCATGCACCACAGTCTCCCTCTGAGCACCCCTCTTTTGTCCCAGTAAATTTACAATTATGCCTCAAAAAATTTAGCAAGCTTATATTGCTGTCTATATTACGTGCGTAAACTTTCTTAAAATTTACATAAAAGCTAGGCTCTGATTGTTTATTTTGCTTTTCCATTATAAATTATCCGGCTCTACTCGAAGTTTTTATCATACATCATTGTGAGACTTAAAAATATTGTAATTTTTGTGAATCTAAATATGAGTTAAATTTGGGGTTTATTTATTGTAAAATGACAACAAAGCAATTTTTTTATGGTCAAGGGAGTTTAGAGGAAATGCCTAGTTTTGATATTGTTAGTAAATTGGATATGCAGGAAGTTGAGAATGCGATTTTTAATGCTAGTAAAGAGATCAACCAGCGATATGATTTTAAAGGTTCGAAGACCGATATTGAGAGAAATCAGAACTTGTTAACTGTAGAAACAGAAGATGACTTGAAAGCAAAGCAAGTTAACGAACTTCTAATAGGCCATTTTGTTAAAAGAGGTATAGACCCCAAAGCCCTAAAAGTTAAATCAACGGAAAGCGCTTCAGGTAATCGAGTAAGGCAAAACTATGATTTGCTGGAGGGAATTGAACAAGACACATCAAAGAAAATTATTTCTTCTGTCAAGCAGAGTAAGTTAAAAGTGCAGGTAAAAATACAAGGTAATGAGCTTAGGGTTTCAGGGCAAAAGAAAGATAGTCTTCAGGAAGTTATTTCGTTAGCAAAAAAGCTCGATTTACCTCTTCCTTTACAATTTATAAATTTTAGAGATTAGACCTCGTACATATCGGAAAACTTTTCATCTAAATAATTCAAAAAGGGCTCAGGCGTAAAAGCCTTTCCTGTAGCTTTTTTGATCAGGTCAGCAGGTTCGTATAGGCTTCCATGCTGATGTATGTTCTCTGCTAACCAAGTGGTTGCTAATGACACATCACCTTTCTCAAATCCGTCTGCAAGATCAGGAATATCTTTTTGCATCTTTTCAAATAAACAACCGGCATTTAAGTTACCTAAAGTGTAGGTTGGAAAATACCCAAATGCACCGATTGACCAATGAACGTCCTGGAGAATTCCATCAGAGGCTTTTTCAACGTTACAGTCAAAATATTCCTTGAATTTTGCATTCCAGGCCTCGGGCAAATCCGGAACTTCCAAATTTTTTCCAATTACCTCTAATTCGAGCTCAAAGCGAAGCATAATATGTAGATTGTAGTGAACTTCGTCTGCTTCAGTTCTAATAAAACCGGTTTCAACCTTATTAACCAAACGGTAGAATTCTTCCTCATCTCTAATGCCAAATTCTCCAAAATAGCTTTTCATTTTCTTAAACAGCCACCTAGTAAATTGCCTAGATCTTCCAATTTGGTTCTCAAATATCCTAGACTGACTTTCGTGAATGCCTAAAGATACGCCAGAACCGAGAGGCGAGTGTAAAAATTCTGAAGACACGTTTTGTTCATAGCAAGCGTGTCCCACTTCGTGAATAGTACTGTATAAACAGTTAAATGGGTCCTTATTATCGACCCGGGTAGTAATTCGTACATCATCCCCACCACCTGAACAAAAAGGATGCGCTACAATATCAATTCTTCCTCTATCAAAGTCATAGAAGAATGTCTCTGCTATTTCATGGGCGAGTTTTAATTGTTTTTCAGTATTAAAGTCGCCTTCTAATTCGGGTTTGGAAAGTTTTGCTTCACTTATTCTCTGCCGCAAATCTAAAAGTCTTGGCTTCATTTCTTCAAAAATACTGGAGGTCTCTTTTTTTGTCATTCCAAATTCGTAATCATTTATTAACCCATCGTATAAATCTCCACTAGGAGATAGAAGGGATGCCTCTTCTCTCTTTAAATCAATTACCTTCTTTAAGTGAGGTGAAAACTCAGAAAAATCGTTATTTTGTCTAGCTTTTTGCCAGGCCATTTGAGCTAAGGATGTGGTTGCAGCCAAATCCGATGCGAGTTTGCTTGGTATAGCTTCTGCTCTGTCAAAGGCTCTCTTTATTAGTGTATAAGCTCTTTCTTGAAAAGGTGTTTTAGGTTTGGCTTGTTCCAATAACTTTCTGACTATTGAATTTTTTTTTCTATCGTGAATAACTTCTTCAAGTGCACCCATCTCCATGGCTCGAGAATTTCCACTCTTAGATGGCATCATTGTCTCCTGATCCCAAGCATTTCTACCCGCTACGGATTGGAGTAAACCAGTCGTTCTATTGTAATTGATCAGCTGATCTATGGCTTCCATAAAGCTCTCTATTTTCTATTAAAATTGTTGTCTATTTCCAAAAAGTTAGCTGATCGACATTGCTGACCAATACAAATAGAGGATGCTTAATAAACTCGCAACCCAACCTGCAGATCTTAATCCAATAATATTAAATCCGTATGCGATTACATAAACGATACGTGCCCAAAAGAAAACTTGAACAGCCAGATTAGTATTTGCACTGCTGGTTTCGGTCATTGCAAGTGCAAGGATTGCTGGACCTATCATCGCAAATGCTATCACACAATTTAGAATAGCACGCTCTAATCGTCCGGTCATACCTGAAAAATTTACGCCTTCTCGACTACTAAACACGGGCATAATTCCAACGTTTGCCAAGCTGGTGAGCTGTTGGACAAGGGTAGTTGCTATGATTAGAAGTCCATATAGACAGATATAGTACAGTTCAACGCTCATTTTTCATACCTCGTATTTTTTATATTACTTATCCCAAAATAGTTTATTATGAAACTGTTTCAACTACAAAAGATGCACGATGGATGAAATTCAATTAAGAAATCTTTATGGTCCTGCTACTGAGAAAGCATCTGCGAAGATAATGAAAAGCTTGGATCCACATAGTGTCAGTTTCATAAATGCATCAAATTTTCTGGTCATGGGGACTTTTGACGGTGAAGATATTGATCTCTCACCCAAGGGTGATCCAAAAGGTTTTGTTAAAGTGATATCTGATGATCGCATCGAAATAGCTGACAGACCTGGAAACAATAGGATTGACGGGCTTCTAAATATTTCTAAAAACGCAACTGTATCCCTTATATTTTTCATTCCAAAGGTAACAGAAACACTTAGAGTTCAAGGGAAAGCTACGATATCAAATGACCCAAAAGTTCTTGAAAAACATAAATTAAAATCTAATTTGCCAAAGACAGTTACAGTTATTAAACCAACAAAAGTATTTCTGCATTGCGGCAAAGCACTACTTCGATCAAGTCTATGGAAGCCTGAAAGCTGGCCTGATACAAGACCCATACCCACGCTTTATGAAATGATTGAAGATCAGACAGGATTAAATTGTGAAATAAAAAAAGAAAACGACATTATAGAAATGTATGAACGTGAACTTTACGAAAATAAATAATGAATGCAACTTTTATGAATTATTTTATAAAAACAAAATGTGGACTAGAAAAGTACGATTTGCTCAAATCACGAAAAGGCATCTACGCAAAAATTAGATTTTATTGGTTCGTCCTCTTCGCATCAATAAGAGACTTAGGCCACAAAAAAAGGATTTAAAAAAACTTAAGTTAAAGCTGAGTAATCTCCCGTAACCTTTGCACTAATAAGAGCTAATTTTTCACTTCCCCAAAATATTTCTTCTTCAAAGACAAAGGTTGGCACCCCAAATATTCCCATAGATAGTGCGGTATCCATTAAAGAGGTCACACAGTTTTGATTGTTGCTCTTCCAAGATATGAAATCAGTGCTATCAAGTTGAAATTTGTCGATTAAATTTAAAAGCACCTTTTCATTTTCTATGTCTAGCTCTCTCTTCCAAAACAATTGAAAAGACTCGCGCAAAAAAGGCAACAAAGTTTTTCCCGATTTTTCTTTGACCCATAAATGAGCCATAGAAAATAATGAGCTATCCCAAATTTTTTGAGTACCTAAAATTGTTTTCCCTTGTAGATTAGCCATCCTTCTGCAATCCATGTAGGAATATTTAACTCTGCGCCACTGATGTGCTGTTCTATTTGAAGAGATTATCTTCCCTTGGTTATTGACCGTTGCGCTTCCTAAATAGTCAGCAATATCCAGAGTGTATGGCAATATATTCCACTGTAATCCCAGTTGATCAAATATTTTTATCGCAGGGTCTAAAGCCAAGTAGGCATAGGGACTTTTTATGTCGATGTAAAAATCAATTGAATTATTAGACATCAGCAACTTAACTTAAATGATTTTTTAGCGACTCTACCTAGATTTATTAATAGTTAAATATTGCTTAATCGGTCTTAGCGTATGTTTGCGCTGCGGTTGAATTAAATTCGAACGCAACTACTTCTTCGTCACCTACTACCCAACCATTGTGACCAGGTTTAATAACATAAACGTCACCAGGCCCAAAAACCTGTTCTGTGCCGTCGATATGCTTGGCAGCCATTTGACCAGAAATCACTGTTCCAACGTGTTTTGCTTGACAACTTTCTCCTCCAACCATTGGTTTGACACATGTTTCCCAACTCCAGCCTGGCTGAAGAACAAGCTTTGCAGCTGCTATGCCTCCTAGATCACAGACAGATACTTTTGCCTTGTCAGGTGCTCTTACTTCATCTGGATTATCAAATGATTTTTTCATTACTGTGCTCATCTTTGCTCCTTTTTTAGTTCAAATGTAAAACTAATAGAAATTATTCTCAATTTAAAGTATAACTATGATCCTTGAAATTAACCAAATACTTTTTATCTCAATAGAGGGGGATAGATGAACAAGACTACTACAGAAAACTTCACGAGCGAAATAACGCCGGCCTTTCAGTTCGGTCTTCCCTATATATTTGCACCATTAATGATAATCTCGTGGATATTTGGGGGGTGGACAATACTCCTTGTGCCTATATTTGGGTACGTAGTGATTACTTTTTTTGATGCTTTGATAGGAAAGAAGCTAATTAAGCCCACCGAGAGTAGTGGTGGATCGGAGGACCGTTATAAATATGTTCTTTATGGTTGGGTTCCCGTACAGTTCTTTTTGATCTTTGGCAGTTTATTTACAATATTTATGTTCGACCATCTCAGTGGTACGGAAGCATTTTTTCTTATGATAGTTCAAGGCATAATATCAGGAGCAGTCGGGATTGTCTTTGCACATGAGCTTATGCACCAAAAAACAAGGTTTGAGAGATTTTTATCGGATCTTTTAATGGGGATGTCGCTGTATGGTCATTTTAGAACAGAACATGTTCTTGTCCATCACCGGCACGTTGGAACACGCAAAGATGCGGTCACTGCAAGATATGGGGAAAACTTTTATAAATTTTTTATCCGTGTAATTCCTGAATGTTTTTTGTCATCTTGGAACACGGAGAAGGAGTTATTGCAGAAGAAAAACTTGCCTTTTTGGGATTTTCAAAATCCTTTTTTTATTTACTTGGGGCTCATGCTTTTCTTTTTATTGCTAGCCATCGTGATCGGCGGAATACTTGGCGCTGTATGTTTTTTCATACAAGCTTTGATCGCAGTATTACACTTGGAGGTCGTAAATTACATTGAGCATTACGGTCTTGTTAGACAGAAGCTAGACACTGGAAAATTTGAGCCTACTCGCCCGCATCACAGCTGGAATGCTAACGACCACGCGAGTAATCTTTTGCTAATTAATCTTCAAAAGCACTCTGATCACCACGCGAGACCAAACAAGAAATATCAACATCTCCAATCATATGATGCAGGCGACGCGCCTCAGTTACCTTTTGGCTATCCTTTGATGGTGCTTATGAGTTTAATCCCACAATTTTGGATGAAAGTTATGAATCCAAAAGTCTTGGAGTGGAGAAAACGGTTTTATCCAGAAATACAGGAGTGGTCATCGAGCCAGTAATCAGGTTCCTGGAGGAGAGTAGGCACTAGCAACACTCTTCGCCGTCTTGAGAGCGCTATCTATATCAATCTCGCTTAGCGTTACGAGATCTTTGATTGCACCGCTAGCATTAACGGCAATGGCCGCGCCTAAAGCAACATCTTCAGATGGAACTTCGAAGGTGACTACGATATCGTATTGACCACGAGTGAACATCATATCTGTAAGTGTTGCGCCTGCGCTAGTCACAACAGCTTCCATTACTTTTCTTCTTTCAGCATAACTGCTTCCAATCATACCCTTCCATGCTGACTCATTATATTTTGCTAAGGCTATTACTTTCATTTTTATCTCCTACATTATTTTCATTTTTAATATATCACCTATAGATTAATATCTTAATACTTATTCACAGTTCCCAATTAATACAGGAAAGACCATTGTCATCTAAATATTCGTTTGTTTTTGAAAATGGTTTTGAATCAAAAAATCCATTTGCAGCTGAATATGGTGAAGGGTGAGCACTTTTTATAATTAGATTTGCATCCCCGTTTAAAAAGGTCCCTTTTTCCTGGGCTTTTTTTCCCCATAAAATATACACCAAATTTGTTTTTTCTTTATTTAATAAAGAAAGTACTTCGTCAGTAAAGATTTCCCAGCCCTTATTCTGATGGGATGCTGGTTTACTCTTTTCAACAGTCAATACAGTATTTAACAGCAATACACCTTCTTTCGCCCAATTTTTAAGGCTTCCTGACTTAGGTCGGGCTAAGCCGATATCTGATTTTAACTCTTTGAAGATATTTTCTAGAGATGGGGGCGGTTGAACACCATCTTTTACGGAGAAACTTAGACCATGTGCTTGTCCCCTCCCATGGTAGGGGTCTTGACCTAAAATTACGACCTTTACTTTTTCAAATGGAGTAAAGTTAAACGCTGAAAAGATTTCTGATCCTATTGGAAAAATTTCCTTTCCCCCCTTTTTTTCCATCTTCAAGAAATCGCTTAACTGTCGCATGTAAGGTTTTTTGAACTCATCAATCAGCCGCTTTCTCCAGCTTTCTTCAATATTGATAGTAGACAATTTATGTTCCTTGCTAAACTGAGATGCAGTTACTAATGTAATAGTTTAGTATAAAAAAAGGTCACAGGGATACCTTATTTTAATGATTGAAAAAGAGCTTTCCGAAAGAATAAACATTGAAGTTGATAAACTTTTTGATGATCAAATAAGGTTTACTCAAAAGTTAACAAGATTTCCTTCTTTACGTGGCCAAGAGCATACAGCTCAAGATTTTCTCTTTGATGAATTGACAAAGCGGAATTATGCACTTGATAGGTGGACGGTGAATGTGAAAGACATTAAAGATCACCCAGGATTTTCACCAGTAAAGGTAGATTATTCAAATGCAATAAATATAGTTGCTACCCATAGACCCAAAACAGAAATAGGCAGATCTCTTATACTTAATGGCCATATTGATGTAGTTCCGGAGGGACCTTCTGAAATGTGGTCACGCAACCCCTTTGACCCAGCAATTGAGGGCGATTGGATGTATGGTAGGGGAGGGGCAGATATGAAAGCGGGCATTGTTGCAAACATATTTGCTATGGATGCCATAAGAAACTTAGGTTACCAACCAGCTGCTCGTGTCCATATTCAGTCAGTAGTAGAGGAAGAATGCACAGGAAATGGTGCATTAGCATGTTTGGTAAGAGGGTATAATGCCGAAGCTGCAATTATTCCAGAACCGGTAGATGATAAATTGGTTAGAGGAAATGTTGGTGTCCTGTGGTTTAAGGTAAGCGTAAAAGGTTTGCCTGTACATGTAAGAGAAGCGGGTTCTGGTCAAAATGCAATTGAAGCATGCTTTCCCATAATAAAAGCACTAAGAAAACTTGAGGAGGTGTGGAATGCAGAAAAGACAAACTTTAAATATTATAAAGATACTGAACACCCCATAAATTTTAATGTTGGAAAAATAAAGGGAGGTGACTGGGCTTCCTCTGTACCATCTTGGTGTGAGTTTGACTGTCGTATTGCAATTTTTCCTGATTGGGACCCAAAAGAGAAATCATTAGAAATAGAAAAATGTATTAGAGAAGCTTCACTGAATGATGCCTTTCTCTCAAATAATCCTCCTCAAATTGAGTGGAATGGATTTTTTGCAAAAGGCTATGTTTTAGAAGAGGGTACGGATGCTGAGAAAGTATTAGGTGAGGCACATTTTCTTGCTTACGAAGGAGATATGAAGAGCTTTATTAGTCCTGCATACCTGGATGCTAGGGTATTTATGGTATACGGGGATTGCCCCTGTCTAGTATATGGGCCATATTCAGAAAACATTCATGGTTTCGATGAAAGAGTAAGCTTGAGTTCCGTTAGGAAAATAACAAAGACAATAGCTTTATTCATAGCCGACTGGTGTAAACTGGAAAAGATTTAGTTTTAAAAAATCTTTAAACTCCTATCTACTAATCTGGCATCATGCCGGTTGGTACTGCTTTACCTTTAATAATAAGCTTTGGCTCTTCTTTAATTCCAACTAGTTCGGGTCTGCTATTCAGATATTCGGATACGCCACTCAAATTTTCTATTGCATTAAAAAAGCTTACTAGATTGGGCCAATCATCGAAGATAGAGGGCTCAAGGACACGAATCATTGATAATTGATGGTATACCCCGAAATCACAGTATGAAGGATTCTCCCCCAGAAAAAATGGGCCTCTCTTGTCGCTTTCTAAATATTTATTAAAATAAAATATCTTTGGCTCAAAACCGGCTAAAATTGTTTTCTTGAGAGCTTCATATTCCTCTCCGGTCTTAAAGTTTATTGTCGCGTTGAGGGGTTGGAATAGCTCTTGGCTTGACTCAAATATAGCGTCAGCTATTGCTTGGTCTTCTTCATTCGCAGGAAGGGTATTCGCTAATTTAGCTGTGTATCGCATTATTGAGCCACTTTGCCAAATTGTGGTTTGGTTATCTACAATGAGAACAGGTAGCTGACCAAACCCAATTTCTTTTTTCATTTCCGGCCAAGATTTCTCAAAATATTCCCACGCCATATAGTAGGTGTAGGGAACGTTGCCATAGCATAATTGCATTTGTATAGCTTCTGTAAACGCGCGCATTTTAAAATACACGAGATCCAGTTTCGGGAAAGATTTCTCCATGGTGTTTCCTAATTTTAAGTACAACGCAAACAACGAACGAAGCTGTTGCGTTACTAATCAAGTTAATTTAATCATTAGGACTATATCATAAATTATTTGAAGATGGCCCTATTTGTTAATAACAATTATCTTTTCAGCTATTGAAGCTATTCTTCTTTTTCTAGGGATATTTTCTCCTTTTGCAAGGATACAAGAATTCTGGATTTTTAAGGAGGAGTTTTCAATTTATAGCTTAATTATTGCTCTATTTGACCAACAAAATTTCTTGCTTGGTGGAACAATTTTGGTATTTGGTGTTTTGATCCCTCTAATGAGGCTATGTACGAATTTCGTACCAATTGCTAGACTGAAAAATTTAAATTTACATAAATTGGCTATGGTTGACATATTCCTAATAAGCTTTCTTCTCTTTTCCTCACAAGTGTCCTATTTCTTTGAGGTCAGTCTACTGAAAGGGTTTTATTTTTTGTTTGCAGCATTGGTTGTAAGTTACGTAAATCACTGGACTATGAAGAGTATGAAATAATGTCAGAAAATGAATTACTTATTGAAAGAGAAAAATTACTTGGTCGATTGGTAGAAATAAACTGGTATTTTATGGCAAAAAAATATTTAACAACCATTGCCAAAAGAAAAAAATTTTTAACGATTTTGGAGAAACAAATCACCCAAGAAGCAAATGCGTCAAATGTCATTTTTGTAGAAGAGGATGGAGATGTGTATATTTGCATGATATTCAGGGCTAAAAGTATCGTTAAAAAAGTGGTAATCGATGTCTTGGATGAAAACCGAAAACCCATTCAGCCAAATTTGCAAACAGGAAATGTCTACATTTATGGAGCTTCTGGAACTATCTTTCAACCAAAAGTCAAAAATGGTCATCTAGATATTTTTGATAGTGAAAAATATGGTGATTTTGATGCTTAGTATAATATTAATACTATCTTATTGAGATATTCACATTAACGGCGATTTTTAGTGCCTCTTTACCTAAATGAATTGTTACAGGTAATTCCCCTAAGTATTCTCCATCTCCAGAGACAATCGAGCTCCACTTATCTGAGTTGAGACTTTCTATTTTTACGCTCCGCACGTGAGTATTTGTCACTGCATGATGGAATATATGCCTTCCAGAGAAGACCATAATTAATAATTTTACGGCTTGAAGTCGACTAAGTTTCTTTGCAAACAATAAGTTCAATTTGTCTCGGAACTTTTTTGCATCGGGAGCAATATACATCCCACCGCCGGTATATTCTGAAGCAGCCCCTGCTAATATAAGGTTGTCCATCTCCATTTTTTGGGAATCAGTGGTAACAACATATTTATGTGATTTTAAGTTAATGAAGCTTATTAATGCAGCGGATGCATATAATAGTGGCCCTTTAAGCACAGGAATCTGTGAAGCACGAAATGAAGCCTCACTTAATAGTCCAACCCCAGCATTAGTAAGCGAGATACGGTTATTATTCGAAAATACAACGTTCAAATATCTAACTGACTTAAAGTTGCGACCCCTTATTGCATCAATAGCCTTTTCCAGTGTGTCGATATAAAGAGATCTAGCAAAGTCATTACCTCTTCCAAACGGAAGAAGGGCCATATTACAAGCGTAATCTATTGCTTTTTGGGCAATTATATTAATAAAGCCATCACCTCCACAGGCAACGACTAAATATTTCTTCAACATAAATTCCTGAGCCTTTTTTCCAGCATCTTCTAAGGACTGTGAAAAAATTATTTCTGGTTTGGTGCTTGGATCTATATTTTCAATTACGCTGATTTTTTTTTTCTTAGATAGCTTTCCTGATATTGGATTCACTATGTAAACAATATTTTCTTTCATGGGTTCTCAGAAGTATAACTTTAACCGTTACAGTGTAGAGTTTAAACAGAGCGGTCGTAAACAACAATTAATTATACAAACCGCGATTTGTACTTTAATAGTAGTAAAACTAACCACCAAAATTATAATGATTAAGTTACTTAATAAGCGATGGAATGGAATAGCAATTGTATTATTGTCGTCATTCTTTTTTGCCTTCGTTCCGACGTCGGCAAAAATTGCTTTGGATAGTGGCGTATCTCTAATGGTTTTGCTAATGTCTAGATGTCTAATAGGTTTGATAATTCTAGCTCCTTTGACATACGGTCTGCGGGAACCCATTTTTGTAGATAGAGGCAATATCCCTACTTTGATATTTGTCAGTATCATTTCAGTTTGCTTAATCGCATCGACCTACCACGCTATCGAGTACATTAGTATCGCTCTTGTTTTAATGATCATTTATCTATTTCCCATCGGAGTAGCACTTATTACAACTTTTAAAGGAGAGGAACATTTATCGCGAACTCAATGGCTTAGTATCATAGGTGTTCTATT